>JAESTR010000142.1 GCA_016763495.1 Kordiimonadaceae bacterium | reverse complement strand
TACGCTTGTGCAGCGCGAAGGTCGTGAAGCCATTGAGGCATAGAATGATAAAGCAAACCCCTTTGTGGATATGCTTTGGACCAACCTAACGCAGGGTGTACTGACAGACACCCCTGAACGCAAAGCCGGGCTTGAGAAAAAGGTTTTTGGTATCTTGTCTGAAATCGCAGATGAAAATGTCAAAAAACTTTACCAAAGCGAGTTCAGGGAGCGTATTTTTACCCTCTTTAGGAGTGCGCGTGCTGGTAGCGGTAGAGGCGGTTCCTACGGAAAACAGGGTGGGTTTAAGAAGTTTGGCAATAAGGGCGGAGGTTGGCGTAAGGAGCCTGCGGCTACGGGCCTGCTTTCTAAAACTCAATTGGGGCGCGACACTGGCGGCGGTGCGGTTCGGGATAAACTTGAGAAGCTGATCATTCTGACATTAGTGCACCACCCTGAAATTTTGATACGTCATGAGGAAGTCTTGGCTGAGCTTATATTCAGTGTGCCGGGCTTATATGCTGTTCGGGACGCGCTGCTTGACCTTGTTGCCACTGGTGATCACCTTGAAACTGAGGCTGTGTTAACCCATTTACAACAAAAGGGTGTCATGACTGCAGTGAACCGGCTGCTTGCTGAAACCAAGAACCTAAAAAGCGATTGGTTTGCGTGGCCGGAAGCTGCTTTGTCCGATGCACTGACTGGATTCGAACATGTTATGGCCCGATTCCAGCATTTTACGGCGGCACAAGTAGCTTATGAACAGGCAGAAGCTGAACTTTCTGCGGATATGACGGAAGAAAATATGGCCCGATTTGTCGCTGCACAGCAGGCTTTTCAGGCATTAGAGGAAAAAGAGTCTGAGAAAGAGGGCTATCGGCTCGAATCAGGGCGGTTTTCTTTTAACTAATATGGTATAGACCGATTCGCACGCGATTTGGCGTGGTTCTGGAGACTTTCTACATGGCAACTACTGCGACTCAAGAGAAAAACAAGAACTCTTCTCAGGATGAAACTGATACAGGCACCGCAACTGACGGCACCCCAATTGGTGATGCGACAGAAGCAGCCGTTAAGAAGATGATCGCTAAGGCGAAAGAGCGCGGCTATATCTCGTATGATGAGCTGAACGCTGCTTTGCCCACTGAAGAAATGTCGTCAGAGAAAATCGAAGACGTTATGACCATGCTGTCGCAAATGGGTATTAATGTTGTCGATGGTGATGAAGGTGAAGAAGTAGAAGTCGAAAAAGAAAAAGAAAAAGAAAAAGACGGCAAAGAAGAATTTAAAACCAGCGATAAAAAAGAAGCCAACGACCGCACCGATGACCCAGTGCGCATGTATTTGCGTGAGATGGGCTCTGTAGAATTGCTGTCACGCGAGGGCGAAATCGCCATTGCGAAGCGTATTGAAGCTGGTCGGGCCGCCATGATTAAGGGCCTGTGTATGAGCCCGCTGACATTTAAGGCCATTACAGAATGGGCTGAACGCCTTTCAAACGAAGAAATGCTTCTGCGTGATATCATTGACCTTGATGCAACGCTTGGTAAACAGCCACCTACGAATCAGCTGAATAATCCATTGGGCGGAGATATCATCGCCGCTGCAGCCGCAAACAGCGCGAAAGCAGAAGCCACCGGAACCACCGGAGCCACAACACCAGAAGCACGGGCCTCCGCTACAACACCCGAAACGCCAACTGCCGCAACCATAGAAACACCAGCTGCAACAATTGCTGAAGCTGTAACAGTAGACGCAACAGTAGCAGCACCTGCGGAAACAACTGAGGCTGAAGCGGCTGGAACAGAGCCTGTTGCTGGTGAAGCTCAAGCTGAAGGTGCTGTGAATGCTGAGGGCGAAAATATAAGTGCTGAAGCTGGTGCTGAAGGTGTTGTTGCCGATGAAGGCGTAATGAGTGCTGAAAGAGCAGCCGCCCGCAAGCGTGAAGAAGAAGATGAAGACGATGATGTCGGCATGTCACTTTCCGCGATGGAAGAGCATCTGACCCCTGAAACAATTGAAAAGTTTCAGAAAATCACCGCAATTTATAAAAAATACGCCAAACTACAAGATACGCGCATGGCTGCTGCCTTGCAAAATGAAGCCTTAACCAGTGCGCAAGAGCGCCGCTTTAAAAAGCTGGGACAAGAGCTGATCGATCTTGTGAGTTCTGTGAAGTTCAACAATTTGCGCATTGAAGAACTTGTTGATGAGCTTTACGGCCTCAATAAGCGTTTGATGACATTGTCGGGCCGCCTGTTGCGCCTTGCAGAATCGCATAAAGTAAGCCGTATTTCCTTCCTTGCAGAGTATCAAGGTAAAGAGCTTGATAAAGACTGGATAGAACGCGTTGGTGTGCTGAAAGCAAAAGGCTGGAAAGCTTTTGTGCTGGAAGAAGGCGTTGCCATTCGCAACATTCGCGACCAGGTCGTGGAAGTAGTGAACCGTACGGGCCTGCATGTTGATGAATTCCGGGTCATTGTTCGCACTGTGCAAAAAGGCGAAAAAGAAGCCCGTATTGCAAAAAAAGAAATGGTGGAAGCTAACCTCCGCCTCGTGATCTCGATTGCGAAAAAATACACCAACCGCGGCCTGCAATTCCTTGATTTGATTCAAGAAGGTAATATCGGCTTGATGAAAGCGGTGGATAAGTTTGAATATCGCCGTGGTTATAAATTCTCCACTTATGCAACATGGTGGATTAGGCAGGCCATTACACGCTCAATCGCTGATCAGGCCCGCACCATCCGTATTCCTGTGCACATGATCGAGACAATCAATAAGCTTGTGCGTACAGGCCGCCAGATGCTGCACGAAATTGGCCGCGAAGCCACGCCGGAAGAATTGGCAGTGCGCCTGTCCATGCCGCTTGAAAAAGTGCGCAAGGTTATGAAAATCGCCAAAGAGCCTATCTCTCTTGAAACACCGATCGGTGACGAGGAAGACAGCCATCTTGGTGATTTCATTGAAGACAAGAACGCGATCTTGCCTGTTGATGCTGCGATCCAGTCTAATCTGCGGGAAACAACGACACGTGTGCTGGCGTCTCTTACACCGCGCGAGGAACGTGTGCTGCGCATGCGCTTTGGTATCGGCATGAATACAGACCACACGCTTGAAGAAGTAGGTCAGCAGTTCTCGGTAACACGTGAGCGCATCAGGCAGATTGAAGCGAAAGCTCTTCGGAAACTGAAGCACCCAAGCCGGTCACGCCAGCTGCGTAGCTTCTTGGATACATAAGGATTTTTGGCCTAGTCTAATATCTTGGACATTTGAGATATTGATTGGCTAGGCCTAAAGCCCATGATACCTTTAAAGGCGGATGTAAAAGCACTAGGGCTGTTATATCCGCTTAACTTTGCCACTTTAGATATTGGCATTCCTGATGCTAGATTCTCTAAGGCGTGGTGAAAGCGCACTCTTTGTCGCCAAGGGCCAAAGCCCATACCTAGTTCTTTTTGAAAGAGCCGTGCCAGCGTTCTAGGCGATGCACCGATAGTTTCAGACCATTCATCCAACGTTCTTCCGTCAGAGGGGTCTTGGAGGAGAGTTAGGCACAGAAGCTGAAGGCGCTTGTCCTTTGGTAGTGGAACGAAGAGATCTAAATCACAAGCTTCTTCTATTTCAAGCGCGACCAATGACGATATCAATTTAAATCTACTCGTAGCCCTAAGTTTCAATGATGCTTGGGTGAGGGACTGAATTAGCTCACTGAGTAGCGGGGAGACTTTTATGACGCGTGGTGACGGCGAAGAAAAACACCCGGCCCTTTCATGGTCGATATAGAGACTGCGCATTTCTACTGCATTGTGCATTATTATATTGTGGCTTAACTGTGCTGGTATGTAGACAGCTACGGATGGAGGCACGATCCAAGTGTCTGTTTCAGTATTCAGGCGCATGATCCCTTTGACAGCATACAGGAGTTGATCCCTAGGGTGCCTGTGTTGCCTAGTTACATGGCCTGCAGGGAAGCTTTTTGCCATTGCAACAATTGGCATTGGTAGATGTTGATAATCGTCAGAGTTAGTACTTCGCATACCTAGCAACCACAATCTAACCTATAACCACGATGTCTGTTTCTCGATGAATAATGACAGTACATCGCTATAAGGTCAAGCGTACCCTAATAAGAAATGTTTAGCTGAGCGGCTACTGCAATTGCTTTGGCTGCATGCAGTGGTCGGGCTTTTCATTAAAACTTAAATTGGTATTGAGTGTTGAGCAATATTGAAACAAACCTAGTGCATCTGGGCCGCCGCACGGCTCGGCAAGCAATGGCCGTTAATCCGCCTCTGGTTCGCGCTTCCACGACTGTTTTTGCTAACCTTGATGAGTTTAGAGAGGCCTACAACGGCGTTGCTTTTGAGACGCCCAAATATGGACGAACTGGAACAGGCACAGTGTTTGAGTTGCAATCCGCTATGGCAGAAATTTGCAATACCGAAAGCTGTATCGCCACGGCGAGTGGACTTAGTGCAATAGCGGCTACACTTGCAGCACATGCAAAGCCGGGCGCAGAAATACTTATACAGGCAGATATTTATGGGCCGACTAGGGCGTTGGCGGACAAAGAGTTAAATTCACGAAATTGCTCAATCAAGTATTTTTCTACGGTTGAAGAAATGTGTGTTCTTGTAAATGAGCGAACAAGCTTGGTTTTTGTTGAAATCCCAACCTCTTTAACTATGAAAATGTTGGATGTTGCAGAGATATGCGATTTGGCACGACACAAGGGTGTACCTGTGGCATGTGACGCTACTTGGGGCTCCCCCATTTTCTTCGACGCGCATGCCCATGGTGTTGATATTTCAATCCATGCTGGCACAAAATACATTAATGGTCATTCGGATGTGATGCTTGGCCTAGTAACCGGCTCCTATAAAAGTTTAGCCGTGATCAGAAATTGGTGTGAGAATTACGGTTCATGTGCGGCCCCGGATGTTTGTTGGCTTGGGCTGCGTGGTCTTCGCACTCTGGATGTTCGCATGGAGCGGCATCAAAAAAATGCCATGCATGTGGCCAATTGGCTGCAAGATCAACCGCTAGTCAAAAATATAAGATGTCCTGCAATGCCGTCGGATGATGGTCATGGCTTGTGGAGAAAACTTTTCACAGGTGGTGCAGGGCCATTCACCATTGAACTAATGGAATGCAACGAAACTTCGTTTAAAGCTTTTATAAATTCGTTCGAGTTGTTTGGCCTTGGCACTAGTTGGGGGGGCTTTGAAAGCCTTGTTATGCCAGCTATTCCTCACAGCCTTCGTGCTTCAGGAACATTACCTGACCATGGTAGGCTTGTGCGTTTGCATGTAGGTTTAGAAAACCCAAACGACTTATGTAGAGACCTGCAATACGCTTTTTTAGCCTTGGTCAATTCAGAATAATAGTGACACAGATTGAAGCTTTTTACGCAGACGTAAAGTGAGTATTTTAAGGGCTAGCTGAAGATACCTAACTATGTATTTGTAAAACGGTAGCGTTTTAACCAGCATCACAGTTAAGTCTCAAAATCTGACTAAGCAACAGCGCGGTTTTGCTGTTTGATGGGCCTGCACGGTTGGCGCAGGATTGTTTTTAGTTTTTCAGGCGCTGTTTTACGGGGGTCTGATAAGTAAATTTCATGGTGGTGGCCGTTCTCGGTAAGGCCGTTTGCAGGCAAAAAATCATCATGTAATTCGGCGATGGTTGGGCCTTCGTCCGCATAGGGGCCGATATGCATTGTTTGTACACTTAGGCCTTCAGCATATGTTTTTAGCCGTAGTTGATGCAGGTTTTTGGTTTTCCCCGCAGCTTGTAAACCCTCAATAATCTCAGTAACAAGGGCGGGGTCTATCCAGCCGGGCTGGCGTATCATCATTGTCCACTGCCACTGACCTTTATCCCCGGTTTTAAAACTTTCCATATCATCCGCCCACCACAGGCCAGACAATGGCGCGACAACATAGTCTCGCCTTAGCTCCAGCTTGCTATGGAATTTGATTTTGTACGACACAGGGTATAGCGCCTGTATGGCTTCCATATATTCTGGGCCCGCTGGACTACCTTGGCCATCAATCATCAGGTAGGACATTGGCGGCACATTAACGACCGAAAACCTCCCTTCCTTGGGCGCATAAAGCTTTCGCTCCTGCTTTTTGAAGTCGGTTTTATCCCATGCTTTTTGCATACTATTGATCCTCCCAATTTTCAGACCAACATAGAACGCCTGTACTGACATTATATGGCAGGATGATCGTGCAGAAAATGGTCGGTTCAGGCAGAGATGTAAAAGAAAACCCCGGCGTCACACTAGGGACGGCCAGGGCAATTTCTTCCAAACTTCAGGGGAGTGGTTAGCTGTTTTGAAACAGGCTAAGAACACTGGATGAAGATTGGTTTGCGATGGACAGTGAAATAATGCCGAGAGCTTGCTTTACTTTGTCCGCTTCTAATTGCGCGCCGGTTTTTGCCAAGTCTGCATCTACCAGCTTGCCCAAACCTTCTTGTGTTTTGGCTTGCAATACTTCAGTAAATTCTTTGGTTTGCTCAAGCTGTGCGGCACCAGAGCCAATCTCAGACAGCGCTGAGGATACATTGCCAATCGACGCTTCAATTGCGGCAACGGCGGCTTGGGCATCAGCTTGTGTTAGCAGGTTATCGCTTGAGGACAGTGTCACGTTGGCACCGCCAACTGAAAGGTCCTGTGCGGCAATTGTGATGGTGTCATCACCGCTAGCACCCACGATGGCCACAATGTCATCACCACCTGATTTCACGGCGTTACGGCCGCCAAAATCGGAATTGTCGACGATGCTGGTTATCTGGTCCCGCAAGGCGGTGAATTGGTCGTTGAGCGCTTGCCTGCTGGTGTCATCTAGCCCTGGGTCGGCGGCCTTTACAGCTGCCTCTTTCAGATTAATCAATAGATCAGAGACTGCGCCACCTGAAGTGAGTGCCACATCGCTACTTGAAATAGCTGAATTGATAGATGTTTTCACGCTGTTCAGGCCAGCAATATCGCTTTTTAAAATCTGTGAAATCGAAAGAATTGCAGCGTTGTCTTTTGCGCTGGATATCTTGAGCCCGGTTGAAAGCTCTCTTTGTGTACCCGCAAGTGAACGTGAACTGTTCTGCAAGGACCGAACGCCCAGCAAACTGCCTGCATTTGTATTAATTGAATTTACCATGGTTCAGCACCCGTACCTTTTTCGGTGCGCAGTCCCCACTGCACACATTTCACCCATTAACAGTATGTCACTTTTCCGTTTGTTTGAAAATAGATAGATAAAATTCGAACTAATTTTGAATGAATGGCCGGGTGCGAAACAAAAAAAGCCAGCACATAAGGCTGGCTTTAATTCGTTGAGTTTACGATTAGAAAATTGGTTAATTCGCTTTTTGAATGAAAGCAAGCACGCCATTTTTCAATGCAAATACATCTGATTTATCGCTCACTGCATAAGGTGTGTGAATGGACATTACCGGTACACCAAAATCGATCGTATCGATGTTATAGCGAGAAAGCTCCGCACCCAAGGTGCCGCCACCACCACTGCTGACTTTATAAGTGGTTGTTTGCCATGATACTTTTCTGTCATCAAGCGCACTGCGTACCCATGCGATATATTCGCTGTTAGCATCAAAACCGCGACCATAAAGCTTGATATTCACGCCGTAGCCTAGGCGAGGGGCGTTAGTTACTTCCCATGCGCTGGGGCTAAGGGGATTGATGGCTGGGTTTACATCTATCGACAGGGCTTTGGAGGCACGTAGGGCGCGTGTTAACAAGGGCTGACGGTATTTGCTGCCAAGTTCAGCATACAGCAACTCGCCGATTAGGTCGGTCAGGTAAGTTGATGACGCACCCGAAACATTCACATTGCCGCTTTCTTCGTTGTCTGCAAAATGAATCAGCGTTGTTTGCGGTGGCGTTTTTAGCTCAAAGGCGGCTATGGCGCTGGCAAAAGCACTTAGCCTGTCATCTTGGCCGTAGGCTGCTGTCAGACGGCGATCAAACCCCATGTCCCGTGGTGGCATCGCTGGCACAAGTGACAGCTCTGCTGAAACCAAGTCAGTTGGTTCAATACCATACTTAAATTTTAGGTGCTGCAATACCCATTCCGATGCGCTGAACTCACCGTTTTTGCCGTGAGGGCCACTTGCAATAATCGGGTCTAGGTCTTCATGGGTGATAATTTCCCGGGCTTTTTTCTTCATCTGCGCTTTGGCCACATGGGGCGAAAGGTCAGGGATCATGAAAATCGGGTCTTTAGGGTCAAGGCCAACAGATACTTCAATGGTTGTGCCGTCTTTACGGTCGATGCGACCGACAATTGCCAGCGGCACATTGGTCCATTGGTATGTTTTAATCCCGCCATGAAAATTGGTTTGCACAAGGGCAAATTCTTCACCGCTGTCAATAGGGCGGCCTTTTAGTTCAAGGCGTGGGCTATCAATATGGCTTGCTACAATACGCACACCGTCTTTAATACCTACTTTGCCGCCAATGATGAGCACCATGGCCCTGCCACGGTTTACATCGTAAAAACGCGCACCCGGTTTGATACGGGTGCCTGCTTTCCACGGTTTGAAACCAGCGGCTTCTGCTAAGCGTGTAATTTCTGTAACGGTTGAAAGCTCTGTGCGCGCGACAGAAAGAAAAGCTTTATAGCCTTCGCCTAGAGCATATATAGGGGCTTGTGCGGCAGCACTCATGCCC
>JAESTR010000013.1 GCA_016763495.1 Kordiimonadaceae bacterium | reverse complement strand
GCCCATTTCAGACATCACCGTACGAAGGTCGGCGAAATCGAGGTTGATAAGCCCCGGCATTACCATCAAGTCAGTGATGCCGCGCACGCCTGTGTGCAGCACTTCATCCGCCATATGGAAGGCATCAGCAAATGTAGTGCGTTCATCTGCAACCCGGAATAAATTCTGGTTCGGGATGATGATCAGCGTGTCAACATGCTCTGCCAGTTCGGCAATGCCTGCTTCCGCGATCTTCATGCGGCGAGCGCCTTCAAAATGGAAAGGTTTTGTCACCACACCAACTGTCAGAATGCCGCGCTCACGCGCGCGCTTTGCTATCACAGGTGCTGCGCCGGTGCCCGTTCCGCCGCCCATGCCAGATGTCACAAATGCCATATGGCACCCTTCCAACATCGCGTCGATAGCTTCTACCGCTTCTTCCGCTGCCGCTTCGCCGATTTTGGGCTGCGCACCTGCACCAAGGCCTTGCGTAATCTCCACACCTAACTGAATGCGGTTATCCGCTGAGGATGCAGCAAGGGACTGAGCGTCCGTATTTGCCACAACAAAATCTACGCCCTGCAACTGTGCTGCTATCATATTATTAACAGCATTACAGCCCGCGCCACCAACACCAATGACCGCAATGCGTGGGGTCAATTCTGTTAGCTCTGTATTTCCAAATTCAATCGCCATGCCCTAGTCCTCCGTTTAGTCAGTATTAACCCGCATTCTATGCATTTACCAGCAGCGATTACGTGTATTATTCAGTACGGCAATAACCGCTAAAAATTCTCTCGAAACCAATTCCATATTCCAGAAAAGGCACCGCCACCCGTCTTCGAAAGTGCCGTTTCTTCACCTTCGCCAAAAGCCTGATCAGGCGCGCGCCCGACATACTCAAGCAAACCAACAATGCCAGAAAAATGTGAGGCTTGCGCTGCCACCGGCAAGCCATCAACTGTATGTGGTTTTCCTATACGCACGCTGCGGCCTAATACTTTTGTCGCAAGGTCCCTAACGTCTTCACACTGTGCGCCGCCGCCAGTTAGGACAACACGGCGCCCTGCAATGCCTGAAAAACGGGATGCATCCAGACGTTCAGCAACTGTGGTGAACAATAATTCAAGCTCTTCCTGCATGATACTCGTAAGCGCACTTAGTGGCATACGCGCGACTTTGTCGCTGCCTTGTTCACCAACTTGTGGCACTTCAATTTCCTGCCGTTCATCAGCAGGCTCCTGTATGGCACAGCCACTAAAAGTTTTTAGCCTCTCAGCTTGCTCAAAAGGCGTTAAAAGACCCCGCGCAACCTGCTCAGTTACTTGCATACCACCAAGGGGGATGACCTCTGCATGCACCAAAGCACCTTGCGCGAAAATAGAGATTCCCGTCGTGCCGCCGCCTAAATCAATACAAGCAGCGCCCATTTTGGCTTCATCATCCACAAGGCACGCAAGCCCCGACGCATAGGGGGACAGAACAACTGTTGAGATGTTCAAATGTGCCCGGCGCACGCAAGCCTTGAGGTTTTGTAACTGTCCTGCCGCAACAGTGACAACGAGCACGGCAACTGCGAGTTTTTTACCGTACATGCCAACAGGGGCTTTAGTGCCGTAATTACCGTCAACCGCATAAGCCGCTGGGAATGCATGCAGAAGACCATCTTCTTCAAAGTCTATTTGGCTTTTTGCCAGCCTCATGGCTTCGGCAAGGTCGGCTTCCGAGACTGCATGGCCAGTGATATCGACTTCTACCTCAACAACTTTACTTTTGGGGCTACCGCCTGAAAAACTGATAACCACATCGCTGATGGTAGTGCCTGCCATTTTCTCTGCTTGGCCGACAGACGCCCGAATAGCTTTTTCCGTCAGGTCCATATCGACAATTGCACCCGCAACCACACCGCCGTTACAATCACGGTTCCCAACACCCTTCACTTTAAAGCGCCCGTTTTCACCGAACTCGGCGACCAAGCAAGCGACTTTGCTTGAGCCAATATCAAGGGCAGCGATAACACCTCGAGGGGCTGGAAGAGTGGATTTCATATCTATTTACTTTGCACTATTTGAGTTAGTCACAATTGTGGCTAGGTTAATCACAATTTAGGCTATCCATTCTTTACCGCGACGTTTCACATCTAGCTGATGCCGGCCAGCTGGCGTTACCCGCATCACTATGCGATCCGCGATCCGCATGTCTATGACGCTTACCTCACGTTCAAGCAATGAATGTTTTTGTTGGATACTAACAAATCTCTGCCACGCTTGGCTGGCGTTATATTTTGCATCCATTTCTTCAGGTAATTTCACACGCACACCGTTGTCAAAAACCATGTCCCAGCGCCTGTCGCCAACACGAATAGCAGTTTTTACGCGGCCTGCCAGCTCAACATTGCTTTCAAGCATCAGGAACAAGGCGCCAACAGTTGCAGGGCCTTCTTCCCCTACGATCATCAGAAGCTCTGAGTATTGATCAAGCCCGCGACGCGTTATCACCACGCCTTCCATATCTATCAGTCCGACAGAACCGTTATTTTGCCACAAGGCATAGGGCTGGCGCTCTTCAACTTGCACCCGCAGATCTCCAGGGAAAACGCGGCTAACAACGGCATGCCGCACCCAAGGAAGAGCTTCGACCCGCGCCTGTATGCTTTCAAGGTCAATACCAAGAATTGGCATGCCGTTATCAACATCCAATCTGGCGAGCACGTCATTTTTGGTCGTCCGGCCCAAGCCGGTAATCTCAACATTTGAAAGTACAAAACCCGCTCGACCTGAAGTCTCCAGAAACCAGCCTGCCGCTGGCTCACTCGCCCGCATATAATAGAATGATGCCGCACTGAGTAGTGCACCAAATAACAGCAATATCCGCTGATATCTTAGGGCTATATTCACGCAGGCGCCCCTATACGCGCAATTTCCCACTCAAGGTCCACGCCGCTATGCTCCAGCACTTTTGCCCGCACAGTTTCGCCCAGCGTTTCAATGTCAGCCGAGCTGGCTTCTCCTAGATTAATAAGGAAATTACAGTGTTTCTCAGATACCTGTGCATCACCGACTTTCATACCGCGACATCCAGCTGCATCGATCAACTCCCATGCCTTTTGGCCGTCAGGATTTTTGAAAGTGCTACCGCCTGTGCGCGTGCCAATCGGCTGGGTATCAAGCCGCATTTCATTGATTTCAGCCATGCGCTCTTTCACAAGCTCTGGCACACCATTTTTAACGTGGAAGGACGCACCCAGAAAAATCATATGCTCTGGGATTTCACATTTTCGGTAAGAGAAAGCAAAGTCGTCTAACGTAAACTCATGAATATGACCGTACCTATCTACAGCATGAGCATGGGCAAGCACGTCTTTAGTTTCTTGGCCGTAAGCGCCAGCGTTCATGCGTAAAGCACCGCCAATTGTACCCGGTACACCAACAAAAAACTCCAGCCCGGAAACCCCTGCTTTAGCAGCGGCTTTGGCTACATGCACATCCATCGCAGCCGAGCCGGCTTTAACAATATCACCGCGAATTTTAATATTAGCGAACGCTCGACCAAGGCGAATGACAACGCCTTTAATACCGCCATCGCGCACTAGCATATTGGAGCCAACGCCAATAACCGTAATGGGAACGTTCACCGGCAAATGGTGCAGAAAATTCACCAAGTCTGCTTCATCGGCAGGTTCGAACAAAACTTCAGCAGGGCCCCCTGTACGGAACCAACTAAGCCGAGAAAGGTTTGCATTCTCTGCAAGACGCCCACGCACATAGGGCATATCTTTCAGGAAAGTTGCTGTACATTCTTCACCTGTCATTTTTTGTTCCTCAATTTTAGGAGTTGTGCAGGCAAATCATTTGCCCAATTGGTTATTGACCCCGCCCCTAAACAAATCACTACATCGCCGGGCTTTGCCCGTGCATTTATCATTTTGGCTAGCTCGCTTAGGCTTTCTAAAGCCTCGACCATATGGTGACCATGCGCCCGGATACCTTCAACCAACGTATCGCGATTGAAACCATCAATAGGCTTTTCACCCGCTTCAAAAACCGGCGATACAATCACAGCGTCCGCGTCATTGAAGCAAGTGCAGAATTCTTCAAACAGGCTTTCAAGACGGGAATAGCGGTGCGGCTGAACCACCGCCAACACGCGGCCTTCAAATGCATCACTCGCTGCTTTTAAAACAGCGCTAATTTCCACAGGGTGATGGCCGTAATCATCAATGATTGTTATGCTATCCACTTCCCCCGTTTTGGTAAAACGACGCTTCACACCACCAAAATTCTTGAAAGCTTTTTTCAGCACTTCATCAGAGACTTGCATTTCCAAAGCGACAGCTATGGCCGCCAAGGCATTTTGCACGTTGTGCATGCCCGGCATCGACATGCTGATCCCTTCAATCTTGCGTATGTCACCAGACACACGGCTACGTACATCAACATCAAACGTGACATTCCCTGCCGCAGACACCAAATTTACCGCTCTTACGTCTGCTTGGCCGGACAATCCATACGTTATATACTTTCGACCTTGCAAATGGCTGATAAGAGCTTGCACTTCTGGATGGTCAACACACAATACAGCTGCACCATAAAAAGGAACACGCTCAAGGAAAGTGCGGAACGCCGCTTTCTCAGCTTCGAAAGTGCCGTAAAAATCCAGATGCTCAGCGTCTAGGTTAGTCACCACAGCAATTGTTGCAGGAAGTTTGACAAAAGTACCGTCACTTTCATCCGCTTCCACTACCATCCAGTCCCCTTCACCAAGGCGCGCATTGGTACCGTAATTATTAATTATGCCGCCATTGATAACGGTCGGGTCAATGCCCGCCGTTTCCAATACTGTGGCAACCATGGATGTTGTTGTGGTT
>JAESTR010000141.1 GCA_016763495.1 Kordiimonadaceae bacterium | reverse complement strand
TATTGGTCGCACGGCCCGCGCAGGCGCACGGGGCATATCCCTCTCTTTCTGTGATCATGAAGAACGCGCCTACCTGTTTGATATTGAGCGTACAATTCGTAAAAGCATTGATATTATGGAGGACCATCCTTTCCATAAAGAAGGCGCTGAAACCTTGTATGATGAAGATGGTCGTGTGGTGAACAAGCCTAAGCCGCGTGAGCAGGGTGGGCGCGGGCGCGGAGGCGGCGGTGGTGCTCGGTCGTCTGATAAGAAGCCTGGTAATGCTGCCAATAAAAATCGTCGTAGAGGCCCTAAAAAGCCTTCAAGTGGCGGTAACTCTGGCGGCGGCAATGCTAATGCCCGCTCTGGCAACAGAAGGCCTCGCCCTGCCCGCGGTTAGCGGTGGTACTGCTAGGATTATTAAAAGCGTACGTCGGTTTTGTTTTCTCCAGCGCTAACGCGTAGGGCTTTTAATCGTCCATCAATAGGGTGCGTGGCCGACATGTAACGTCGCGTCAGCGGCTTTATGGCTGGGCGTTTCCAAAATAACTTCAGGTTCCTGACGATGCAATTCACCAAGCCGGTTTGCATATACAAAGCCTTTGATGGTGATAATTGATGTCTTGATAAGGCCATCAAACCTTGTGGGCTTAGTAGTTGGTAGCCAATAAAGACTGACGCTTACTTTACCAATTGGTAGAGAGCTAATTATGACCGTGCCATTTTTCGGCCCCGCGTCTGCCGGTGGCGCTAAAAAACATGCACGTCACCGGACTCTAAGCGGTGGTTAAGCAGAAAAGCTGGCAGCTCCATGAGAAAAAATTAGAGACCGCCTTTGAAGTGGGCGGTAAAACAATCAATTAAAGTACGTACTTTCGAGGATAGGTGGCGCCTGTTCTGGTAAACTACATATATGTTAAAGTCTGTTTCTTCGAAGTCTTCTAATACAGTTTCTAGCGCGCCCTTCTCAATCGCTTTACCGGCAATGAAAGTGGGCAAATAGGCAATGCCGCAGCCTTCTATTGCGGCTTCACACAGGAGGTCTCCATTGTCCGCTGTAAAACGGCCAGGGGCAGCTTGCAATTTCCTTTTACCATCAATTTGAAATGGCCATGATTTACCTTCAGATGTGTTGGAGTATTT
This sequence comes from Kordiimonadaceae bacterium, assembly GCA_016763495.1. The sequence continues at coordinate 2,270 of JAESTR010000141.1, read as the reverse complement.
CAGGCAGTTGTGGCCAGTTATGTCTGCCGGTACTTTTGGTCTGCCATGGTGCTTGAAATAGGAAGGGCTCGCGCATACAACACGGCGACAATCGGTTATTTTTTTGGATATTAAGCTTGAATCTTCAAGGTGACCAATACGGATGGCCAAATCATATCCTTCATCAATTAAACTTATCTTTCGGTCTGATAGGAAAGTCTGGATGGATACTTCGGGGTACGTTTCTAGGTAGGTGGCAATCGCTGGCCCAAGATACTTCACGCCAAAGCTTAAAGGGGCAGCCAGTTTAATCTCACCAATTGGAGTTTGCGTATTGTGCCGTATGGCTTCTTCAACTTCTTCCAAGTCATCTAGGAATTTTCGTACATAGTCCAGGTAGCTATAGCCAGTGTCTGTAAGGCGTACCGAGCGGGTAGTTCGGTGAAACAACGCAGCATCTAAATAGGCCTCCAAGTCCTTTATTCTCTTGCTAACAACAGATGTTGCCAGATTGAGCCGCTTGGCCGCATCAGCAAAGCTGCCCGTTTGGGCAACAAGGGTGAAAGCTTTCATGTTTGCGAGTTTGTCCATTATTCTAATATATCGAATAATAATTTATAATATACAACTATTATAAATTTTATTGTCATTATCTACATTATGGCTGTAGAGAGAAACAGTTGATGGAGTTAGCGTGATGCAAATCAAACGACATAGAGATGATAGGGGCCCTACAGATGCAGGCTGGCTTAAAAGCATGCACACATTTTCCTTCGGTGGATATTATGACCCAAAGCATATGGGGTTCGGCCCGCTCAGGGTCATTAATGACGACAGAGTAGTGCCGGGTGCAGGGTTTGGAACACACCCTCATAGGAACATGGAGATCATATCCATCGTTCTTGAAGGGTCTTTGGCGCACAAAGATAGCATGGGAATTGGTTCGGTCATTAAGCCAGGTGAAGTGCAAGTGATGAGCGCGGGAACAGGTGTGACTCATAGTGAGTTTAATGGTCTGGAACAGAACACGTCAGATTTTTGCAAATCTGGATTATGCCGGGAGAGGAAAACACAGAACCCAGTTATCAGCAAAAGGCGTTTAATGGGGCTGAAAGCAAGAATGTGTTTAGGCTTTTGGTTTCCAAGGACGGTGAAGCAGGATCTTTGCTCATTAAGCAGGATGTACGTTTGTTTGGTGGCAAGTTTGATGAAGGCAAAAACATCATTTTTAAAACAGGGCTTAGTAGAAAATACTGGGTTCAAATAACGGGCGGGTCAGCGCTCGTTAATGGTGAAATAGCGGCTGATGGTGATGGCTTTGCTATTTCTGGTGAAGAGGAAATTGATTTTAAGGCTACCACACAAGCAGAAGCGTTATTGTTTGAATTGCCAGCTTAAGAGGAAAGGAAAATTACATGTCTGAGAGGAAAGTTAAACTTGTGGCGTTTTCCGGCAGCAGCCGGGAAAAGTCGCTGAATAAGAAGCTTGTAAAAATCGCAGCTGAGGGTGCACGCATGAGGGGCGCTGACGTCACTTTAATTGACCTGCGCGATTATCCTATGCCTCTATACGATGGTGATTTGGAAGAGGGTGGAGGATATCCGGACACAGCAAGAAAGTTAAAAACTTTATTTCTTGAGAGCGATGGTTTTTTGATCGCGTCGCCGGAATATAATAGCGGTTATTCCGCGATTCTTAAAAACACCCTTGATTGGGTGTCTCGCCCTCTGTCAGCTGATGAACCGCCTCTTGCCGCATATGCAGGTAAGTATGCAACCATCATGTCTGCAGCCCCCGGTGCACTAGGTGGACTGAGAGGTCTATACCAATTACGTGAGCTTTTGATGAATATGAATGTAACTGTTTTGCCAGAGATGCGGGCAGTATCTCATGCTACAGGCGCGTTTGATGGTGAAGGGCAGTTGCTAGATGAAAGCCTGCGTCATTCAGTACAACAGCTGGGTGCGCAAACGGTGCTGGCTTTGAATAAGGGCGAGTATTAGGAATTTTACACCATTGCTTTCTTTTCGAAGAATGTTAGGCAGATAGTAGTTTGGAATTTTTAGAGGCGAATATGTTTATAATAACCGGGGAGTTTCAGGCCAAGCCTGAATGTGTTGAGGAAATCAAAGCGATGGCGGCAGAGCTTATTCCTCCTTCACAAGGCGAAGCGGGCTGCATTTCATACGCATTTTACGAAGACCAATCACAGGCGGGGCGGTTTCTATTCTTTGAAAGGTGGCAGTCCAGAGATGGTATTTCTGAACATTTTGAGAAATCCTATTTTAAAG
>JAESTR010000140.1 GCA_016763495.1 Kordiimonadaceae bacterium | reverse complement strand
ATTTGTCGGCGCATTTGTATCCGAGCATGTACCGCTGGAAATTGACTTTCTAACAGGCGAAGTAAAAAACTCTGCGAGAGAAGCAAAGCTCACCTACATAGATATAGGGGCCGGCACACCGGCCGCTCAAGCCCGCCAACCAAAGACCGCCTGATTAATACTATTGATAGAGGCAAAGCTTGGCGAGTTGAACAATGGGGTAAACTGGTGCTAATTGAGCGGCACTAGCAAAAGGCCGCCCAATATAATTGTTAGCGCTGGGACTCATACACACTGCCCAGCTTCAAAATCTGAGTTAATTCATCAAGCGCGGTGAAATTCTCAACCATCAAAGCAACATCACCTAAATCCTCAGGCATCACGCGGTCGCGGTAGTGTTTACTAGCCCACGTTTGCAGTTCAGCAAGCAAAGCATCCGTTAAAATGCTGTTACCCGTCATTGCCGCCAAGTCATCATCTGAAAGAACCACACGTAACCTCAGACAAGCGGGCCCTCCGCCATTACGCATACTTTGCCGCACATCCATATATTCAGCGGTATTGATGGGACCATTACCCGCTAGCAACGCATCAACATAGGCTTTCGTTGAAGGTGTTTCTTCAACTTCAGTGGGCAAGATCAGCGTCATACCATCCCTGCCCGGCACGGAAACCAGTTGGCTGTTGAACAAATACGACGTTATCGCATCAGCCAAAGGCACTTCAGATGCAAGTACTTGAATAAACTGCATGTCCACACCGACCATGGCTTGGCTAATCTGCTGCTCGATTGCAGCAGCATCCACAAAAGCATCTTCATGGTAAAAGAATACATTCTTGTTGCTCACTGCCACCACATCATTGTGAAAAGCACCGGCATTAATGGCGACAGGATTTTGCCTTTCAATCAACATGCGGTTTGCACCGAGACCGTGCTGCGCAAAAATCGCATGGCAGCTTTCTTTTGTTTGCCGTCCTGGGAAGCTTAAGCCACTTGTATTCTCGAAAGCCCCGCGGCCATAAACAAACATAGACACGCCTGTTTCACCATAGTCTGCACAAAACCGGTTGTGGTTAGCAGCACCCTCATCACCCATATGTATACCACCCGCAATAGGGGCATGGTGCGCAAAACGGTCCCCTTCCGGGAACATGGCTTTCAGCACACGTGCCGTAGTTTCTGCTTCAATTGACCTATGGTACATGGCTGCCAAATTAGCCGGGGTAAAATGGGTCTTGCCATCAGCAGCATCTGGTGCAGGCGTGATCGTTGCCGCATTCGCTGTCCACATAGTGGCAGATGACGAAATATTAGCCACCAATTCGGGGTTGGATTTATAGGCCGATGCCAAAATTTCAGCATCAGACCCGGAAAAACCCAAAGACCGCAGCGTTTTGATATGCGGCCTATCATGGGGTGGCAGCACGCCCTGCGTTAACCCAAGCGAGCGCAGATGTTGCATTTTTTCCAGCCCTTGCAACGCCCCTTCGCGCGGATTCGCTATCATGCCGCGGTGTTTGGCCGACGCCATATTACCGTATGAAAGCCCCGCGTAATTATGCGTAGCGCCTACTAGGCCATCAAAATTTACTTCTTGCCATTTCATCAGGTTCCTCCGTCTAACTTGAGGCCCACAGGCATCGCAGCAACCGCAACTTTCCCTTCGGATTGCTCCATGGTCGCCACTGCGAAGGAGCAATAATCAGCTGCATAATACGCGCTTGGCCCATGGTTACCGGACCAGCCAATGCCGCCAAATGGTGCTGTGGATGCAGCACCTGTTAACTGCTGGTTCCAGTTTACAATGCCAGCACGCGCACGCGGATAAAAGCTCTCAAACAGCTCTCTGGAATCTGAAATTAGGCCAGATGCCAGACCGTATTTGGTGTTATTCGCTTCTTTAATAGCGGCTTCAAAATCAGCAACACGGATTAACTGCAGCATAGGGCCAAAGACTTCTTCATCTGGCTTATTGTCCATACCCGTCACATCAAGCAAACCGGGTGACAAGAAAGCATCGCCCAAATCAAGGCGTTCAACAGCACGCAACGCCTTGGCGCCAGAGGCAATTAGGTTTTGCTGTGCTTTCAACACCATATCAGCGGCACGGGCACTTACGACAGGGCCCATAAAGGGTTGTTCGTCATCGCTCCACCGGCCAACGGTGATTTTTTCCATCGCGGCCAATAAAGCATCAATGAACGCGTCACCTGCAGCGCCTACAGGTACAATCAAACGCCGTGCGCAGGTGCAGCGCTGGCCTGAACTCACAAACGCCGACAAGATTGTCAGCACAGCGGCGGCTGTAGTATCTTCTGCCTCATGGACAATAAGCGGGTTATTACCGCCCATTTCAAGCGCCTGAATAACTTGTGGCCGGTCCTGCAGCTGGCGTGAAATTGCCAGCCCTGTTTGCGCACTACCGGTAAACAACAGCCCGTTAATGCCTTCAGCTTTCACAAGAGCTGCGCCAGTGTCGCGTCCGCCTTGCACCATATTAAGCACACCAGCCGGTAAACCTGCTTCTTCCCAAACTTTGACCATAAAATCAGCGACTGCAGGCGTGATTTCACTTGGCTTAAAGACCACGGTGTTGCCAGCTATCAGCGCAGGCACAATGTGCCCGTTCGGCAAGTGCCCCGGGAAATTATACGGGCCAAACACAGCCATTACACCATGGGCACGGTGCGTTAGGCGCGAGCGGATGGCACCATTTTCGCTTTCACGGGTGCCTGTGCGCTCTTCAAACGCTTTCAGAGATATAGCGATTTTGTTGGCCATTGCTGTGGCTTCGCCTGTTGCATCCCAAAGCGCTTTACCTGCTTCTTTGGCGATAAGCTCTGCAAGCTCAGGGCGCTTCTCTGTTAGCAATTCCGCGTACCTGCCAATGATAACCATACGGTCTTCAATCGGCGTTAATGTCCACGCGTCAAACGCAGCTTCGGCGGCATCAACCGCAGCGCCCACTTGGTCAGCTGTCGCTTCGTTGCCTGTCCAAAGAGTTTCGCCGCTTGTTGGGTCAGTGGATGTAAACTCAGCGCCCGCACCTTGCAGCCAAGCACCGTTTATAAATGTGTCATGTGTGTATTCCTTACTAGCCAATATCTACTGGCTGATATCTACTGGCTGAT
>JAESTR010000139.1 GCA_016763495.1 Kordiimonadaceae bacterium | reverse complement strand
ATTAGTTTGTTCGTCAAGCGCCCGAAATGCGGCCCCAATTTCGGCTAACATAGTACCGTTCATCGCGTTCAGTTTGTCAGGCCTATTCAGGGTGACTTGGGCAACCGCACCATTGATTGTTACGTCGAGTGTTTCAAAGTCCATTTTTGCTTTGCCCATGTCAAAACTCCCTTAGTCGGCTGTTCCTATTATAGAACAATGATATTGGTCGAAATGACTGAAAGACCATAGAAACAAGCGGGGATTTTTAGAGCGGCTTATTTATAGCGTGCCATGAGTTCTTCAAAGCTCTCTGTCTTTTTTAAGTCTTTGCCGACCTTTTTACTCTTAAGCCAATTCTTGGCAAACTTGCGTGCCTTTTTATGGGGTGTCTTTTTGCTGAGAAAATCCGCGAAGGCGGCATTGTCTGCTATACCGCCGCGCAATTCGGCTCGCATCTCACGAGCGAAGGCAAAAAAGGCTTCTTCGCCCATTAGGCTATGCATGCCTGTTAGTACTAAGCTTGACAGGGCCTCAGCTTCTAACGGCCAGCTATTCTTTTCAAAGTCCTTTAGGGCTTTTTTGCCAACTGCGGGGTTGTTCGCGACCAGCTTTTGGATGGCAGTATAGTGTGTGTTTTGGAATGTGCTCAAATCGCTGTTTTTTGCCGCGAGCGCTAGGAATGCACCAAAGCTATTTTTCCAGCTGCCTGTTTCGTAGCCTGTTTTGATGCCCCAGAGCGCGTAGAGCGCGTTGCCGCTTAGTGTATCAAAGGCGGCTGCTGTAAAATTGCTTTGCTCAAGCATCACAAGCCCCGTGGTGCCTTTGCTGCCGTAGCCTTCGGGTACCATGCTGACATTCAATATAGTATTGCCGGGTTTGCCTAGAAACCTATGGAGGCGTGAAATGGTTGGGGATATCGCATTCGCGATTTCAGTGGCAGCGGCATCTTCACCGTGGAATGTATTGATAAAAACCGGGGTAATGGCTTTGGTGTCGTAGCGTGCGATAGGCAAAATCATTGGGGCTGTGGGATCGTCGTTTTTCAGCTCCCACGTTTGTTTGAGACCAGATGATTTTAGCTCGTCTGTATAAAGGTTGCCAGCGACCTTGTGCGTCCCATCAATCACGACTGCCGCAGTTTGATAGTAGGCTGGCTGGTTCATAGCTGCTGTAATAGCTGCTTTATTGTGTGCCGCTAAAATAGGGTAGCCGAAGCTGGCAGCGCGCAGCATGGTGAAGTCTGGGTTCAGTGTTTCTGCAGCATGTGTGAGCGTTGTCCAAGACAGGTCATCAATAGTGCCTCCATATTGGATGATCACTTCTGTTTCACCGCCCGGCGCAACGGGAGCGGCCAGTGTAATTGTCCCCGCTGTAAGTTCTAAAAATTCATACCCACTGATGGCGCTTTTGCCTGAGTTTTCTGATAGCCGCACACCGCCAGTGCCTGTTACTTTAGAAACCACCAAGCCTGGGTTCAGCACAAAAGGCACTTGTGTTAGTGGTTCGCCTGTGTTGTTCCGCACCCGTATCCATGCCGCGCCCACCATTTGACCATTTGAATGGTCGAGATGCAGCTTTACAGAAACATAGCTGTTGAGGATTTTTAAATAATCAGCAGCTTTTGCTTCCACGCCAATTAGTGTCAGGGAAGCAGCGATCAACAGGCTAAGCAAACGCACGGGTAATTCCTTATGGAAATATGAAACAGTTACGAAACATACTGCAGGAAGTCGCCATCAATAATCAACAGTTTCGTGCCGCCGGTGGTGATTGACCGATGGGAGCTAAGCGCGTCGGATACCACATAAGACATGCCAGCTTGCATTGTGTGGCGTTCGCCTGTTTTCAGCTCGCTGGTTACTTCGCCTTCAAGACAGTGCACGATATGGCCCTTTTCGCACCAGTGGTCGGCTACGTAATTCTTTGAATATTCCACAAGCCTTATACGTAGGCCGGGCAGCTGCAGTGTTTGCCAGTAAGCCATGCCCGTTTCGCCCGTATGCTCGGTTTTTGGAATGCCGTCCCAATTGATATTTTGGAACGGGATATTCTTCTGTGTCATCGGTCTTCCTTTGCTGTAGCAGGCAGGCTTTGCTGTAGCGGGCAGGAAGAGATAATCAGAATTACGCAGAAGGGTCTATAGGGTTTTCGTGCAGAGCAGGCATGCCTATTGGGTCTGCCTGATAGTTCGGTGTTGAATCAGTCTGAAATTAATTTAGTCTGGGCTACAAAAGCGGGATATCAGCGTGTTAGCCATTTCAGCTGCGGCCTCAACAGGGGCTGTATCGATATTCAGCCCGTAAATCACAAATTTGAGCTTCTCTGTGTCTTCATTCACTGATGTGCGCGCACTATCTGAGAAGGGCGTACCAAACGGGCCTTTATCGTCACTTAGCAAGGGTAGGCCTGCTAAGTTAATGTCACCTTTGCCAATGCCTTGGTAAATTTCGCCTTCTTCGCCAACACGCAATGTGATGTCACTAATAATTTGGTCAGCGTCATAGCAACCAATGGGGATGCCCGTCATAAGCGAGATCAAGTTACCTGCATCCACAACGTTATTCACAAAATATAATGGCTTACCAGAAAGAATGCGGCGTGTAAGAGCTTCGGACGAAGGGCGGTAACGGCTCGGGTCTTTTCCTGTGGCTTTGAACGCGGCGCGCACTTTGGCGATAACCGGGTCTGTTGATGCCGCTTCACCAAGGAGTTCGTGCATGCGTACTTCAGCGCCGTCTTCCATGGCGGTGACAAGCGCAGGACCAGACGGGAAAACAGAGATATCAAAGTCCAGCACCTCCATATGGGTTTGCAAACCTAACTTTGAAAAGACTGCGTCAATTTTAAGTGCCATCACCTGCTCCGCGTACTACTGCCGTCTAACGGTGGGCACATTAGGGTTATTGAAGGAAGGTAGCAAGGGGGTGCGGCTGGCTGTGGGGAATATTGACAGCTGCTGTAATAGCGGTGCTTTTCTTACGAAGCTTTGCAGGGGTGTGATCTAGGGCACAGCGCAGCACAACTAGACGTTTATTGTGATTTTCTTGGCATGGTAAGGCCTAGTTTGTGTGAGGAATAGGGTGCGGTACACCATATATTTAGGGTTTCTTTTGGTGCTTTCGCTCCAAAGTGCTTGTGTCAGTGTGCGCGTGAATGACGCAGACAAAACCACAGGGAACGTGCACCGGTATTTTGGTTTTGTTGAAATTGTGCAGCCAAAACTTGAAAAGGGTATTCAGGCAGTTGGCGTTACGTCACTGGGTATAGCCATTGAAAATGGCCTCAGTATTGGCTGGCGCAATAAAGAACAAGTGCTTGTGCCTCTAAAAGTAAGTGCAGACGGTGCAATACCAGATGAAGCTACATGCAGCATAGTGGTGATTATTCGGTCAACAGAAGAAGCAGAGCATGCAGCAAAAATACTGCAGCCACTGAAAGGGGAGAATATATGTATAGCAAAATTCTGATAAAAAACTGTGGCCGCGCCGTAATGTTAGGCGTGGTGGCATCCAGCATAGCGGGTTGTGCGCAAATGACACGACACTCCAATACGTTGGTGTTTGGCACCAACACAAGTATTGGCGTGAATGTAGGCACAGATGCTACTCAAACCCCAACAATTCAAATTGGATTTCAGCGGCAGGAAGCAGCACTGGTACCGTTGCTGGCGAATACATCAGAAAGCGGAAGCAACCTCGTGCCGTGCCCTGCTTCGTTAGTAGATAATAACCCTAAAGCACCCCCTTCTGGATGCTTGTTTGTCGCGACTAGCTATGAAGGTGGCGAAATTACCAATAAAGATGCGTATTCAGTGCTTGCGAGCTTTGGTGGTAAAGCTAAAGGAAGTGGCACAGGGGCTGAAATTGCTGTTGCCCAATATTTTGCTACTGGCGTTGCGGCTCAGCAACTTGCCGAGTCTGGCGGTGCGAATATTGTTGTGGCAACTACTGCGACTGCTGCTGCGGCCATAGCTAATGCAAACACTGCAGCTATCAAGTCTAAGGTGGAACTGGCCCTGGTTAAGGAAAAGGCCAATGCTGCTGTTCAGGTAAAAGCTATTGATTCAGCTGAAGTGGCTGCAAAGGGCATTTTAGGAAAATCAACTGACCCGGTCTTAACTGCCGACTTAACCATATTGGCCGGTAAATTTAAGGGTGCGGCGTGTAATTTGGCTGCTCTTCAGAAGCTTGATTTGCGTACGGTAGGACAATTTATGGTGGAACTCAAAGCACAGAAACGGCCTTGCCTTCGGGTTTGGGGCAATACGCTAAAGCAATAGAGGGGAGACAGTATGGCTATCATTGAAACCTACGCAACCGAGGCAGACGCTGTGGGTGCACGAGATGATTATAACCACAATATCGAAGGTAAACGGGCAGCAGTTTTTAAAATGCCCGGCAGTAATGTGGAAGACTATGGCGGGGGTGCAGGCAGCACTGTTTTAAGGCAGACATTGCCACAGCTGTTTGGATGGTGGTTGTTGAGGATATTGTATAGTCAGAATTTTAGAGTGCTAAATTTAAAAAAAGGCCGCCTTACATTGAGTAAGGCGGCCTTTTTTCTGATGTCTCAGTGCTTTACGCGGCTTTAGCTAGGCGGCCACGGGTGTCGCCTTTGCTGTAGAAGGTTTCGCCTTTGGCAGCCATATCGCGTAGCAATTGTGGTGGTGTGAAACGGGCACCGTGCGCTTGGGCGAGGCGGTCTGCTTCAGCAACAAATTCAGCAATGCCGTATGTGTCAATGAAGCTGAACGGACCACCGGTGTAAGGCGCGAAGCCCCAACCGAAGATCGCGCCAATGTCGCCAGAGGATGCATCAATGAGCACACCTTCTTCGAAGCATTTTGCACATTCAACAGCTTGGCGCACCATCAGGCGGCTTTGTACGTCGCCCACAGTCGGCTGCTCTGCCGCTAGTGGAAAATGCTCAGAAAGGCCGGGCCACAGGTGTTTTTTGCCCCCATCTTCGGGGTATACATAGCTGCCTTTACCGTTTTTCCGGCCAAACCGTTCAAGCTTAACAACCATTGTCTCAACGAAGGCGTCAGCAGGGCTTTCAACGTATGCATCACCAAGGGCGAGGCGCGTAGCTTTGCCGACTTTATAGGAAAGGTCGATGGCTACTTCGTCACCTACAGCTAGTGGGCCAACAGGCATGCCAACCATTTTGCCTGCGTTATCGATAAGGGCAGGGTTCACACCTTCTTGAACCATCGCGTAGCCTTCTTGCACATATGTGCCAAAGCAGCGGCTGGTGTAGAAACCACGACTGTCGTTAACAACAATAGGCGTTTTCTTGATTTGGCTTACATAATCAAGTGCCAATGCGATTGTCGCATCGTCAGTTTTTTCACCGAGAATGATTTCCACGAGGGGCATTTTGTCTACTGGTGAGAAGAAATGCACACCGATAAACTGGTGGGGACGTGTGAAGTTCTTCGCCAAACCCGTGATCGGCAGCGTGGATGTGTTAGACGCAAAGATAATGTCTTTACCGATTACAGCTTCTGTAGCAGCGGTAACGGATTTTTTGATGTCTTCAGCTTCAAACACAGCTTCGATGATGAAGTCGCAGTCTTTCAAGTCAGCGTAATCAGATGTCGTGGTGATACGCTCTAGCAGTGCTTCGCCTTTTTCTTTGGAAACCTTGCCGCGACTAACGCCTTTTTCAACAAGCTTACGGCTATAGTCTTTGCCTTTTTCCGCAGCATCAATATCGCGGTCAAGAAGCACGACGTCCATGCCAACTTTGGCCGAAACATACGCAACACCAGCGCCCATCAAGCCAGCACCAAGCATGCCAAGGCGTTTGATTTTTTTGCGCTCGT
>JAESTR010000138.1 GCA_016763495.1 Kordiimonadaceae bacterium | reverse complement strand
TTTAAAGAAGTTCGAATAGCTGCTCGCAATGCTGACAAAGCACGGGCCTTCATTGAGACCCTGAGAAATGATGCCGACACCAATACTAAAGGCTTGGATTTTCAGCATACAACATCAGTGCAGGAAGCGATCTCTGGCGCTGACATCGTTTGCACAGTCACTTCGGCTTCTACACCAGTTTTAAAAGGTGAATGGATTGAACCCGGTACGCATTTAAATGTTGCAGGCTCCAGCACTAAAGAGAAAAAAGAAATTGACACCGAAGCTGTCTTAAAGGGGCGGATTTACATCGACTATCTTCCCTCCACGTTAAATCAAGCAGGCGAGATTATCGATGCAATTGATGAAGGCGCTTTTAGTGCAGATAAGATTGTTGGGGAAATAGGACAGCTGCTCGCGGGCGATATTGCGGGCAGGTCATCTGCCGACGATATAACCATTTACCGTTCGCTTGGTGTTTTGTCTCAGGATCTTTTCGTGGCCCAGTATCTTTATGAACAAGCCACAGCAAAGAAATTTGGAACACACGTTGATTTTTAATCGCGCTATTTTGTAGCTCTATAGGAAACCCATCATGCCCATAAAATCCATGTCTCGAAGAAGATTGTTACAATCAGTGGTCGCTGTTGGCTGTACGGGCGCTTTTTATAGGTATTCGAAAAGCTCGAACGCTGACGCGCCAGCCTTCGATGAAGAAATCGTGTTGAAGGCAAAGAAGCTTCTTACAAATACGGTATCTGTGGATCTACATTCGCATCCCGGTGTATTCTTTCTTGATGCAGAGTTTCCCTCTGCCCTTGAGAAAACGATGGGCAGGACTGCTTTCCCTTACAAAACAATTGAAGATATGCGTGTTGGGAAGTTATCTGCCTTTCATATGGCCTCAGTAGCTGATCGAGCCTTGCTTGGCGTGGACTTCTCGAAAGGGAAAGTTTATGCCACACGCGCGTTCGAAGAGGGTGAGGCTTGGGCAAGCTTTAAACGCCAAGATGCTCAGATGATGAAAGTCATTGATCAGGCTGAACTGGCGGTGGGGCTAAGCGCATCTAACCTTGCAAACAACAAGAAAACTGGCAAAATTACTGCGATAAAATCTGTAGAAGGTGCGAGCTTTATTGAGCAAGACCTTGGTCGCCTGCAAACCGCGTATGATATGGGCTACCGCAGTCTGCAGATTGTGCATTATCATGTGAACCAGATTGGTGACATTCAAACTGAAGAGCCTGTTTATAACGGTCTCTCTGATTTCGGTAAAGAGCTTGTCGTCGAAATGGACCGACTTGGTTTGTTGATTGATCTTGCCCATGCCAGTGAAGCCGTGGTGGAAGATTGCCTGTCTCGGGTCTCTAGTCCCGTTATCGTGTCGCATACCAGCATTTGTAGTCCTGACCGCTGCCACCCGAGATACCAAACACCTTCTCAAGCGAAAATGGTAAGCGCTGCGGGTGGTGTCATTGGTATTTCACCTGCAGGCTTCATTAGTAAGACATTTGATGAATTCATTGGGGAAATCGACGCTGCTGTATCGTTGATTGGTATTGACCATGTTTCAGCGCTTGGCACCGATATGGATGCAAATTACAAACCTGTGTTCACAAGCTACAGAGATCTACATCGCATACCTGCTGCCCTGTTGCAAAAAGGCTACTCTGAGACCGAAGTAGCCAAAGTTATTGGCGAAAATTATGTGAGGGTATGGGGAAATAACGATATATAGAGCACTGTTAGTATTAATATTGCCCTAAACTAACGTTTAGATAACTGTTATTTCGTTATTTTTGACGGTGTATCTGTTCTAAAAATGACACACACATAATTGATTTTCCGTTACTGGACTTATAAGTCAGTTAAAGTAGTTGCACATGTAATCACTTCCTAGATATGCACTACCTACATATATATAGGGAGCGACACGCCATGAGTATTTTTACAAGGCAAACGAAACGATCAATGTTTCGCACACTACTTCTAACGACAGCTGCATTATCAATGGTTCCTGCTGTGCAAGCAGCAGATGATAGCTTTGAGCTTGAAGAGATAATCGTAACAGCCCTGAAACGGTCGACAGGCCTTCAGGATACACCTATCAGTATCGCAGCTATTTCCGGTGACAAACTGGCGAAAATGGGCGCGGACGATATGGCAGACTATATCATTACCGTTCCAAGCCTTAGCTTGGTTGATGGTGGCCCAGGCCAGCGTCGCTTGGTTATTCGTGGTGTACAAGGAACAGGCGAAGCGCAAGTTGGGCTTTACTATGACGAAACGCCAGTTACGGGTGCTCCGGGTGCGGGCAACAGTCCTGGTTCTTCCCTCCCTGATCTTAAACTTTTTGACGTTGAGCGTGTTGAGGTTCTTCGTGGCCCACAAGGTACTCTTTACGGCGCGGGTTCTATGAGTGGTACTGTTCGTGTGATCATGAACAAACCAAACACCGAAGAATATGAAGGTGCTTTTGACGGCACAATTTCTGGTACACGATACGGTGGTACAAGCTATCAGCTTAACGCGATGGTTAACGTGCCTCTTGTTGAAGATAAAGTCGCTGCTAGGGCCGTAATTTACTGGCGTGATACTGCTGGTTACATTGACAACACACGCCTCGGCATAGCTGACCACAATAGCGAAGATTCTTGGGGTGGTCGTTTTAGTTTGCGCTTCAAAGCAACTGATAACCTAACTATCGATGCTTCCGCGATCATTCAGCGCACGAATGTTAATGGCGATTTCAAATGGACTGCTGGTGTCAATGATTTTGAAACAACGGAATACACTCGTACACCGTATTTTGATGATACTGATATCCTAAACCTGACACTTAACTGGGACTTGGATTTTGCAACATTGACAACTTCCAGCTCTTATTATGAGCGTCGTGCTGAAGTAAACTTTGACACAACTGGTTTCATTGCAACGTTTGAAAATGGCCCGTTCTGCGCGATTTTAGCAGGTCAAAATCCTGGTACGGATCCTTGTACTGCTGAGCAACAAACAGCACACGCGGGTTATATTGATAGCCTGTTGCCTGCTACAGTGAACCAGCCACAGAATATCGATAACTGGACACATGAAATTCGCCTTAGCTCACAAGGCGACGGCCCATTTCATTGGGGTCTTGGTGTCTTTTCAGAAAGCCGCGACGCTGACTTGAAGAGCCAGGTAATCTCAGCTTCAGAAAACGGCGAAGAACGCATTCCTTTCGAATTCATCTTCCACCGTCAAGCATTTGAAAAGTTGACACAAAAAGCTGTGTTTGGTGAAGTTTCTTATGACGTTACTGAGAAACTAACGCTAACAACTGGCGCCCGTTACTTTGACTATGATAAAACTGTTACTGGCGTAACTATCGTTGGTTTTGCACTTGTTAATGCATCTCCTAGTGACATTGCATCTGTTGATTCAGGGGAAACCGGTTGGCAGTTTAAATTCCATGCTGGTTACCAAGCGACTGACGATATGTTGTTCTACGCACAAGCTGCTGAAGGCTTCCGTGTTGGCGGTGCTAACCAAGTTATCGGCCTTCCTGATGGGTTGACCCCGTATACTTCAGACAGCCTTTGGAACTATGAAGTTGGTGCCAAAACTCAGTGGGATGATGGTCGTTATACATTGAATGCAGCAGCTTATTATATTGACTGGAGCAACATTCAAGTTAGTGGCAGAACACCTGATGGCGCATTTGGCTTTACCAGTAACGCTGGTGCCGCAACCATCAAAGGTTTCGAAGTTGAATTTGTTGCCTACCCAACTGATGGCCTTGAGTTGTCTGGTGGCTTTAACGTTAATGACGCTAAGCTTTCAGAAGATCAAGTAAACGAGTTTGTTGTTTCCGAAGGTCAAAAAGGCGACAGAATTCCTCGTGTTGCCAACTTTAGTGGGTCTCTAGCTGCTCAGTATTCTTGGGAAGCCTCTTCTGAATTCAACGGTATGGTTCGCGGCGATCTCAGCTATGTTGGCGGTTCATTCTCTGAATTTAGCACTCGTAACGAGTTCTATGAAGATCAAGGCGACTATACAATCTTGAACATCAGAGGCGGTATTGA
>JAESTR010000137.1 GCA_016763495.1 Kordiimonadaceae bacterium | reverse complement strand
AGCTACTTCAACATTAAAGTTGATGACCGTATCCAGCGTATTCAGGCTGGTACCCTTAACGGTATTCTTGAAGAGTTCTTCGCAACAGGTGGCGGCGGAGCCTTCCGTGAAGCACTTACTGTTAACCCAAGCGCAGATCAAGTTCAGGCTTTCTTCGACAATCCTAAGTTCATTGGTACATTTGGCCCCGGTTCACGCGGCACAGATGTAGTAATGATCGTAAGCGCAACACAGCTCAATATCGCTAGCTTGAAAGAGCAAGGGTTCGACTTTGCACTAAGCTATGATTTTGAAGTTGGTGATGACATTATGATGGGTGTGTTTGCTCAGGGTACGTACCTGACCACTTATGCACTTCAATCTGCACCAGGCCGCGACTTTGTTGATGCCCTTGGCAAATACACATCCTTCGGCGCTCCCGTTGCCCTGCGGTCTAAGCAAGGTGTTTGGGCTGAAAAAGGTGCATTTGATGGTCGCCTGACCATGAATTACACTGACAGCTATACCTGCGAAACTTGTTACATCGCTGGCGCTGGTGGAGCCCCGGAAATTTCAGCATCGCCTGTGAAGATCGATAGCTGGGTTACCTTTGACCTAAATCTTGGTTGGGATGTTTCTGACTTTGGCGGTTTTGCTGAAGACACACGCATTAACTTTCAAGTGGTGAACTTGTTTAACAGCGGTGCGCCACTGTTTGATGCGGGTAGCCCAAGCAGTTCGACGCCATCATCGTATGACCCGAACAACCACACAATTACCGGTCGTTCAGTCGCTCTTACACTGACTAAAAATTGGTAAGTTTCGACACACAATAAAAATGATAAGGTTCCCGCTGCAGTCACTGCGGCGGGAATTTTTTTTGCTTTAATCCAATGTTTAATTACGGTAGCGATCCATCATGAAACCTATAAAATTCAAAAAGCTTCTAACTCTCACCGCCGCGATTTCCCTGCTGTCAGCGTGTGAAAACCAGTCAGACGCTAACACCGCGATTGACGCACTAGTCACCGCAGACCTCGTTTTAAAAAGCGGCTATGTCTATACGGTTGATGCCGCCCGCAGTGTGCAAGAAGCTGTTGCTATAGCAGACGGCAAAATTTTGGCAGTTGGCAGCGATGCAGACATTGCAAAATACATCGGTGCAGACACACAGGTGAAAGACCTTGAGGGCAAGATGGTCCTGCCCGGCCTGCACGATATGCATATTCATGCGCTGGCATCCGCACAGCCGCGCACTTGCAGCTTTGAAGCAAAGCCCGTTAACCTTGATGACATGGTGCCGTTCCTGAAAGACTGTTTTGGCAAACAAGACACAAAAGCCGGTGACTGGCTCATCGCCATCGCGTGGGACGCCCATGCAGGCAGTATCCCCACTGAAACATACGCCAGCGTGCGCACAGCCCTTGATGAAGTTTCAACCACCAACCCTGTTGTACTCTGGGGTTTTGACGGCCACGGCGGTGCGTTTAATACTGCCGCCTTCAACCTGCCAGAAACACCTATCAACGCCAAGACACTGAAAACAGTTTACGCTGAATATGCTGGTGACTTTTCCGTGGACGGCGAAGGCAAACCAACTGGTAAAGTGCTTGAAAATGGCCGCCTGATCATGCGCCCTTTCATGAATGAAGACTTGCTCGGTGTGTATGAAGACCCAGCGTGGTTGATGCCGCGCGTGAATAAAAACCTAGCAGCCTCGGGCATAACGTCCCTGCAAGACCCTATCGTAACACCTGAGATTTTTGAGCATTATAAGTGGCTCGAAGACAGCGGCCAGATGACCTTCCGCATGCGTGGTGCGTTACTGTTCGAGCCAAAACCTGAACATGCTGAAATGGATAAAGCTGACATCGTCACACCGGTAATCGCGGGCTTTAACGAGCTACGCGAAAAAGCCAAACACATGAAATACGTGAAGCTGGACGGCGCAAAAATTGTGGCGGATGGCGTGCTGGATGGCTCGCCTTATTCAAACCCTCCCACTATGCCAAATGCGGCGATGGTTGAAGGCTTCAAACAGCCGCGCTTCTCCCTAGACCCCGCAACAGGCAAGCTTGAAGTTATCGGCTATGTTGATACGGACGGTACCGTCTGTAAGGCCGTACAAGCAGACAAAAGCCAGTATGCCAAAGCTGACATTGTGGCTGCATTTGAGAAAGAAAATGGCTTCTTCCCTGTGCAGTGCCTGAAGCATTTCGGCAAAATGCTGCACCGTGAAGATGTGATTGAAGAATATATCAAACAAGCAACCGAAGCAGGCTATCACTTGCATGTGCACGGGCTGGGCGACAAAGCCGTGCAGGTGGCCACCAAAGCCTTTGGCGACAATAAAGCCACGGCTGACAAACTTGGGCTTACACAAACCATCGCTCACATGCAGATGGCACAGCCTGATGATGTGAAAAAACTGGGCGAACTCGGTGCCTATGTGGCTTTCACATACCTATGGATTGGACCTACCCCAAGCTACCATATCACGGTGGTGCCCTTCCTTGATGAAGTCGCAAGCGCCAATGATATTTTTGATGAAAAATACCTCTATGCACAGCGTGCCTTCCCTGCAAAATCCATATTGGATGCTGGCGGCGTGCCGGTGTTTGGTAGTGACGCGCCGGTGCTTTCCCGCAAATCGCGGCCGTTCCTCAACATGTTGCTCGCGCTCACCCGCTCCGGCAAAAAATTTGACGGCACACGGGTAACCCTAAACCCGGCTGAGCAACTAGACATCCACGAAACAATCGCGTCCTTCACCATCAACTCTGCCACGCTAATGCAGAATGAGGACACGCTGGGCAGCATCGAAGCTGGCAAAACAGCCGATTTGATCGTCATCAACAATAATATTGTAGAAGCCGCCAACTCCCACAATTACGGCGCCATCGCAAGCACACAAGTGCTGACAACAATATTTGACGGAAAAGTCATCTATGAGGCCCCCGACACCCCACCGCAGACAGAGGCCGCACACTAAAGAAAACAACAAAGCCCTCGATACACACCATCGAGGGCTTTGTTGTTTTATTCTTAGTACCTAAACGCCTTACTTACATACTGCTACTCACCCACATCACCCTGTGCGGTATAGGCATCTTCAGAGAGTTTGATTAGGTAGCTGTGGATGGCGTCTACCTGCGACTCGGTGAATACGTCACTAAAGCCGCCCATGCCAAGGTCTTCCAGCATGCCGTGTAAGACAATGTCTTTAAAGGCTTCATGCACTTCGGGGGACATGCGCCTTAGGTCGGGGTAGCCACCGTTTAGGTTCCAGTGGCATTCGCTGCAGCCTTTGGCGAATAAGGCCGCGCCTTGCTCTATCACCTCAGCAGAAGCAGTCTGAGCAGGCGGTTTGGGGAAAGGCCCAACAGCCGGCACTTCCTCAGGCAAAGGCACTGCGCCGCCACCCAGTTTAAACACCAGCAGCCGGCCATCATTGCCGTATTTCTCCACGGCGGACCCCACAGGGAAATAGGCAAACGGCCCGCCGCCATAGCCAGCCATAACAGCCACATACTGCTCGCCGTCAATACTGTAGGTCATCGGGGCTGCGATGATACTGCTGCCCGTTTGTATCTGGTGCAGCACCTGCCCACTATCGGCCGCATACACCACCAGCAGGCCATCATCTCGTGCCTGAAAAACCAAATTTCCTGCGGTTGTCAGCACACCGCCATGGAAGATAAAGTCCCCCAGTTTATGCCGCCAAACGGGCTTGGCCGCCACCGGGTCCCACGCCAGTAAAAAACCACCGGCTTCATTATCCGCCACATTGCCAAGTTCAGCCGTTATGGTACCCTCAGAAAAATGCACGCCTTGATTATTGGCCCCTTTGATAAATTCAAAGTTTTTGCGGCGTTCAAAAATCGCTGGGTCATTCATCGCAGGAATATAAACAAGCCCCGTGGCAGGATTATAGGCCATTGGCTGCCAATTGTGGGCACCAGCCGGGCTGGGTAATATCAGCTTGGCTTCCTCATCATAATTGCCTTGCTCAAGCCGTTGCGGCTTGCCGGTTTTTAAATCCACATGGCTAGCCCATGTAACAGTCGCGTAT
The DNA here is from genome assembly GCA_016763495.1 of Kordiimonadaceae bacterium. Next base: position 866 of record JAESTR010000137.1, on the reverse strand, counting down.
TTCTCCGCAGATAACAGCTCGCCGGTCAATCGGTCCAGCACATAGAAAAAGCCATTTTTAGGTGCCTGCATCAGCACCTTCCGGGTTTCGCCGTCAATTTTCAAATCTGTCAGAATAATCGGCTGGGTCGCGGTATAGTCCCAATTGTCGCCGGGGGTTGTTTGGTAATACCAAACCAGTTTGCCCGTATCAGGGTTGATGGCGAGTATACTGGATAAAAACAGGTTGGCTCCGCCGCTTGGGCTACGCTCCGCCTGTATCCAAGGGCTGCCGTTACCCGTGCCCACATACAGCAGGTTTAAATCCGGGTCATAGACCATGGCGTCCCACGCCGTGCCACCACCACCAACATCCCAGCGGCTGTTTGGATCCCATGTTTTTGATGCCATCTCAAGCTCAGGATGCTCAAACGGTTTTTTGGGGTCACCCGGCACGGTGAAAAAGCGCCACGCCTTTTTGCCAGTTTTTAAATTATAGGCGGTGACATACCCGCGCGCGCCGTATTCCGCACCACCAAAGCCAATAACCACATTGTCGCCTGCAATGCGCGGTGCGCCGGTAATAGCACGCGGAGACGTTCTGTCTAAAAACGTATCAACTTCCCACAGCAGCGCACCCGTGGCGGCGTCAAGCGAGAACAACCTGCCGTCAAGCGAGGCCGCATAGACATTGCCTTCCCAAACAGATAAGCCGCGAGACACAACATCACAGCAGGCATGGCGGCCCCATTTTCCGGGCACTTCTGGGTCATAGGTCCAGATTTCCTCACCGGTTTTACCGTCAATTGCAAACACTATGCCCCAGTTGCCGGTAACATACAGCACGCCGTCCACAAAAATGGGCGTGGCCTCAAGTCCCCTGTGCGT
>JAESTR010000136.1 GCA_016763495.1 Kordiimonadaceae bacterium | reverse complement strand
GTATCAGTGAAATCCTGGAAGGGCACGCTGAATTGTTAGAAGGGCTTCAGGAATCGCTTATTCAAGCAAATGCAGATCCAGGCCCAGCAGCAGGGTGATAGCATTAGGCAACAAAAAAGCCGCTCACAGGGAGCGGCTTTTTTAAGTGGTGCCCGAGGGTAGACTTGAACTACCGACACGCGGATTTTCAATCCGCTGCTCTACCCCTGAGCTACTCGGGCACATAATATCTATCAGCGGGGTTTGCTGATGTGCGAAGCGGCTTTTAACCAATATTCGTGACCCTGTCCAGCTTCGATTGCGTTTTTTTCACAGCTTTTGCCAGCATATGGCGCTGGCGCTTGGATTCTACTGCTTTTATAGGGCATTTCAGTCTTATATTAGAGTGTTGCTGAGAGGCCGTTATTGGTAGTATGCCTGTATTTTATCGGCAAGAAAATCATAGACTCTGCGCACGCGTTTACTGGTTTTAAGTTCCGCGTGGGCTGTTAGCCAGATGGGCAGCTTTGGTAGGGCTATATCGCTTATTAATTCTACAAGGCCAGAATCAGCCCGGCCTATGTTTTTTTGGTTGAAGCCGATGCCGTGTCCTGCACGTACCATTTCCCAGCAAACTGTTTGATCATCACACAAGAATGAGAAGAATGATCGATCAACCGGGTGCCCCGCTGCGGCGAAACCGTCCAGTATCTGGGTGCCGCGGTCATACCCTATCACACTGTGATGCAGCAAGTCAGCCAGCACTGAAGGCATGCCATTCGCTGCGATATAGTCCTTTGCGGCGAAGATACCCGTTGATGTTTCAACAATTTTACGCGAAATCACATCGCTTTGCTCGGGCCTATACATGCGCAGTGCAATGTCGGCTTCTCGCATCAGGAGGTTTTCTGTCTTATCTGTAGACACAAGTTCAATGGTAATTTGTGGTTCGGTGTCCTTCAGCTGCTTGAGCATGCCCGGCAATACATAGGTGGCCATTATCTGGCTAGCGGTGATGCGGACAATGCCTTCCACCGTCTCAGTGCGGCCTGCTGCTGCTAGGGAAAGCTTGTTAGCGGCTATGGCCATGTCACGAGCGTGGTCTAGCAAGTCTAGCCCCGCACTGGTAAGTTTCAAGCCGCCACCCGTGCGCTCGAACAATAGTATTTCCAAGTCTGCTTCTAGCGTGCTGATGTGGCGGCTCATGGTTGGCGCGCTGCCACCTGCTGCGTTTGCGGCGTTTGCGAGCGAGCCGTTCTCAGCAACAGCGACGAATGATTGTAAGTATGTCCAATCAATTGATTTCATAATTGAAATACTATCTTTCAATATTCGATATTTATATTCCAAAAATGAATGACAAAATACATCCTGTCAATAGCTACAGAGAGGATGATGAGATGAGCCAGAAGAAGAGCCTGCCAGCGAACAGGCCAAAGAGCCGACCAAAGAGCCAGTCAGTTGCGATATTAGGCGCCAAAGGCCGTATGGGTCGCCAAGCGGTTACGGCGTTTATAAAAGCAGGTTGGCAGGTGAAGGCTGTTGCACGTGAGTGGCCAGACGCCCTGAAGGACCAAGATGCTGTTCATATTGAATGTGATGCAAGGGATGAACAGGCTTTGCATCAAGCCGTTATTGGTTGCCAGGTTATTGTGAACGCGGTGAACCCACCCTATCACCACTGGGCCAAGCAAATGCCTGCGCTTACCAAGTCGGTGATCTCAGCCGCAAAGGCAGAAGGGGCTACAGTCATAATCCCAGCCAACATATATGTGTTCGGAGAGAAAATGCCGCCGATGTTAAATGAGCGCACGCCCCATTTGGCTGTAAACACACTTGGTTTGCTGCGCAGGGAGATGGAGCAGGCATACAGGGATGCAGGTGTCCGCACTATTTTGCTTCGCGCAGGGGACTTTTTAGAAGGCAGAAAAACAGGCAATTGGTTTGATGGGTTTATGAGCACAGGCCTTGCGGGCGGCAAGTTGGTGTATCCCGGGCCGCTCGATCAGCAACACACATGGGCGTATTTGCCTGATGTCGCGCGTGCGGTGGTCGCACTAGCTGATAAGCGGGACCAGTTGCAGACATTCGAAGATGTTGGTTTTCCGGGTTACAGCATGACAGGGCAGCAGATGCTTGAGTTGTTGTCAGGGATCATGGGACGCACGTTAAAAGTAGGGACAATACCGTGGTGGCTTTTGAAGGCTATGGGTTTGTTTGTACCGTCTATTCGCGGGGTAGTGGAGATGTCATACTTGTGGCGTACACCTCATACGATAGAGGCCGCCAAGTTCCAGTGGTTATTACCGGATTTTCTGGAAACGCCAGCCAAAGAAGCCTTCACTGCAGTGGTTGAGGAATTGCTGAACAGCGGTGGTCAAAAAGGGCTTCAAGCCAATCAGGCTGCTTGATGTGCCTTTAGTTTAATGCTCGGTGATATCGTCAGGAATTTCGCTGTCACCGGGCAATGTATAGCCTTCATTGAACCATTTCCCCAGATCCAAGTTGGCGCACCGGTCAGAGCAAAAGGGGCGAGATTTATGCACAGCAGGTTTTGCGCACTCAGGGCATTTCCCGAGCTTGACATTCGGGGTTTTATCGTCAGCTTTTGATGATGAATTACTCATGGCGCTTCAGTCTCCTATGACCCATCGGCTTTGATAAACGTGTCAGCTTTTGAAGCTTGTTCTAAGAGGATAGTGCGCTGGCTTTTCGAACGCAACTGGTCAAGCAAGCCGTCGTTGGTTTCAATCCAATTGAGTGTGGCTTTTGGTGCTTGAACGACAAGAGTACCAACATCTGCTGAATTGCCAATACGTGCGGCTTTTCGCAAAAGCACTAAACCCATTGCCGCAGGACGCTCAATTGGGCCGCGCTGTTTTTCAAGCCTGTCCCTAAGCGATAGGCCACTACGTTTGCGGGTAAACTCCACAAGGCCAAATTGTGAGATGCCAGTGTGTTGTATAGGCACGCGGCTTTCGCGGAACGTGCGCTCAATATGCTGCATCAATTCGCGTGTGCTGCCTTTAGCCGACATGTTGATAAAGTCTGCAATGATGATGCCGCCAATGTCCTGAAAGTCCAGATGGTAGGCGAGCGCTAATGTGGCTTCCATGTTTGTGACAAGAATGGCTTCGCCTGCTGCCATATGCTTTAAGGCGCCGCCAAGGTTCACATCCACTGCTGTTAGGGCAGGAGTAGGTGTTATGTTGATCCAGCCGCCTGACGGCATGTTAATCCGCGCCGACAGTGCTTCTTCAATAGCTTCTTCTACCCCTAATTCTTCAAAGGCTGCTGATTTGCTCTCGCCTTTGAAAAGTTGCAAGCGGTCAACCATGTCAGGCCATAGGTTTTTGGCAATGTTCTTTAGGCTGCTGAGGGTTGTGCCGCTTTCAGCAAAAATATCAGTCTCGTCAGTTTTAATACCCAGAAGGGCTTTCTCTGCGGGCGACCAAGCGTAGATAAGGCCTGTACCGTTTTGCGGTTTGCCGAGCGCTTCTAGCAGTAATTTTATTTCGGTCGCGACAACAGTTTCGTGCACAAGACCCGCTCGTGCCCGCACGATTACTGCGGCATCACTAACTAACGGGGCAAGCTCTTTCTTTAGCCGGGCAGTTGCCTTTTGGCTTATGTCTTTTGAGAAGTTAAGCCGTGCACCGCCGGTTTCTGCTACAGTATAGCGGCCTGTAATACGCGGGCGTGGTGTAACGGGCAGGGCTTTGTCTTCAAGAGCTGACGGCTCCGACACGACTTGTACACGCAGCAAATCGCCTTCTTTCACGCAGTCTGTAATGCTGCCGACTTGGCCTTTAACCAAGAGACGTGCGCGGCGAAAATTCAAGACACCTGTTAAGCCATTGCCTAAGTCGAGAAATGCCATGTCCAGCGTTGTATCAACTTTGGTGATGCGGCCATCAAAAATGGCATCAAGCGGACTGATTGCTATATCGTCATGAAAGTTCAGGCTGGTTGGCAGGCCATCTTCGTCAATGCCTGCGCTGCGCCACTGGCCGATGCCAGCTTCGATAATTGTGAATTGTTGGCTCATGCTTGTGTTTGGTCCATATGGGCTTCTAGCCACCCGCTGATTTCAAAAAGTGGCAAGCCCACTACATTACTGTATGAGCCTGAAATGCTGCGGATATAGCCTGCAGCCAATCCCTGAATAGCATACCCACCCGCTTTGCCGTGCCATTCGCCGCTAGCTAGGTAGGTTTTTATGTTTTGCTCACTGAGCCGTTTGAAAATTACCGTGGTGGTCACTGATTTTACCAGTTGTCTGCCACAGGGCAGTACCAGTGAAATGCCGGTAATGACCTTGTGCCGCCTGCCAGACAAAAGCGTAAGGCATTTGAAAGCGCTTTGCTTATCTTCTGCTTTTGGTAATATGCGGTGGCCGCAAGCCACGACTGTGTCTGCCGCTAAAATCAAAGTGCCGCTATTATCTTCGGCTACTTTGGCTGCTTTTTCGCGGGCCAGTCGTTCTGCATGTGCTTTTGGCTTTTCGCCGTCAAAAGGGTTTTCGTCAATATCAGCTGGAATAATACCAGAAGGTATGACACCAATTTGCCCAAGCAAATCTAGCCGTCGCGGAGATGCAGACGCTAATATCAAATTTGATATAGGAGATGCCACTAATTCAGATGCGCTGTTGGGGATATTGCTATCGGCGGTCATGTGGCCACCAACGACTTTATTTGAAGCGGTACGTAATGCGGCCTTTTGACAGGTCGTACGGTGTGATTTCTACAAGCACATCATCACCCGCAAGCACGCGAATACGGTTTTTACGCATTTTACCAGCAGTATGACCGAGAATTTCATGGTCATTTTCGAGTTTTACGCGGAACATTGCGTTAGGTAACAGCTCTGTCACTGTACCGCGCATTTCCAGAATTTCTTCTTTAGCCATTAGGGCTCCTTGGGGTTTGGCTATGGTAAATGGCTTTAAAAATTCCATGGCCGCTTAAAATTTGCGCTCATACATGCCGCTCTTACTGGGGAATTGCAACTTTTTTGAGCGCTTTAGGGCATTTAATGTAGGGAAGATTGGTTAAAAGAGTGCATACGGCACCACAAGCCACTGTTTTGGGTCAATAAAGCAGTAATTGAACACGCAGAAGAGTTAGTCAAAAAGAAAGCGGTCTGCGATTCGGCATTCCAAATGGTCGCGCACAAGTCTGTAACTGTCCATCACTTGGTTGCGGTTGCCTTCACTGTCAGAAGGGTCCGGTGTTACCCAATATTCAATGACGGTATCAGGGCCTGCTTTTTTAACGGCGCGGTCCCGGCTTTCTTCAGTGAGGGCCACAATCAGATCAAACTGGGTTAAATCTATGTCGGCCAAGGTTTTGGCGTTATGGTCTTCAATGTCGACACTCTCTTCTGCCATAGCGGCGACGGAGAAGGGGTCCAGCGACCCAGCGATCAAGCCTGCGCTATCAATATACAGACGGCGCTTGCAGTGTTTTGCCGCCAATGCTTCAGCCATAGGGCTGCGCACGGCATTCTGATTACAGAGGAAGAGCACACTTTTGGGTAGGGCAGGCTTCAATGTCATTAGCGAGGGCCCCGACCATCTTTAAGGTGCAACACACAAATAAGAGTGAACAGGCGCCTTGATGTTTGTGTATCAAGTTTGATTTTGCCTTCAAGTCGCTCGATCAACAGCTCACTTCCTTGGTTGTGTAGGCCTCTGCGGCCCATATCAATGGCTTCAATCTGGCTTGGGCTTGAGCTTTTTATCGCTTCATAATAGCTATCACAAATGGCGAAATAGTCCCTGATGATGCGCCTGAAAGGCGACATCGCTAGCCGGAAGGACATCAGTGTTTCCTCATCGGTGTTTTTTACGTCAAATGACAGGCGTCCCTCAATAGTGCTGAGGTGCAATTTGTAGGGACCGGGGTAATCATCATCGGCTGATTTCAGTAGAGAGAAACTATTCTCTTCAAGTAAATCAAAGATGGCAATACGACGCTCATGCTCTACATCGGCGCTCCAGCGCGCAATGGTAGATTCGTCAAGCGTCACATCTATGAGTTTCTTGCTCATAAGCTACTTTTGCGCATCCTCAAGTCTAATTGCAATCGAAAGTGCGTGAGCGCCAAGGCCTTCTTCTTCTGCAAGACGAATAGCAGACGGGCCAATGGCGCGCAGGCTTTCTTCGGTGCACTCCACAAAAGTAGTGCGCTTCATAAAGTCATAAACACTTAGGCCGCTTGAGAAGCGAGCAGTGCGTGCTGTGGGCAATACATGGTTTGGCCCAGCCACATAGTCACCAATTGCTTCTGGTGTGTGGCGACCAAGGAAAATAGCCCCTGCATTGGTGATTTGCTTCTGTAGTACCTCTGGATTTTCAATGGCTAGCTGCAAATGCTCTGGTGCCAGTCTGTCTATCAGCGGTACAGCACCTTCCAGCGTATCAACCAGAATGACAGCACCGTAATTTGTCCAGCTTTCCAGCGCAATTGCGCGGCGACTTAGGCTTGCCAGATGATCTTCAACAGCAGCGATTACCATTTCAGCGTATTTTGCGTCATCTGTTATGAGGATGCTTTGCGCCACAACGTCATGCTCTGCTTGGGAAAGTAAGTCAGCGGCTATCCAGCGCGGGTCGTTTTTATTGTCAGCAACAACAAGTATCTCGCTTGGGCCCGCAATGCTGTCGATGCCTACTTTACCGAAAACTTGCCGTTTGGCTTCAGCAACATATGCGTTGCCGGGACCAACGATTTTATCAACGGGCGGGATGGTGTCTGTACCGTATGCCAGTGCGGCTACTGCCTGTGCGCCGCCAATTCGGTATATCTCTGTGACACCGCCTAGTTTAGCTGCGGCTAATACAAGCGGGTTTAAAACATCATCAGGTGTTGGCACCACCATCACCACACGGTCAACGCCGGCCACTGATGCTGGTATCGCGTTCATCAGTACAGATGAAGGGTAGCTAGCAGTGCCGCCGGGAACATAAAGCCCTGCTGCCTGCACAGCCTTCCAGCTTTGGCCGAGGCGCACACCGACGTCATCAATATAATCAATATTTTCCGGCAATTGCCGCACGTGGAAAGCGCGAATGCGGCTAGCTGCCACTTCAAGTGCCTGCATGGTTTCAGGGTCAACCTGAGCACTTGCCGTATCAATTTCTTCTGCTGTGATGCGCATGCCCTTTGAGGCAAGGTCAAACCGGTCAAACTTGCT
>JAESTR010000135.1 GCA_016763495.1 Kordiimonadaceae bacterium | reverse complement strand
TTTGTGCCTACTTCAATGCCAAAACCGGATGGGCTTACAAAATAAAATGACATCGTATGATCGTTGGAATGCTCGCCAAGGGTCATGATAATGGGGAACTTGCGCTCAACTACGATGTCGTAAAGGCGGCCTACATCTGATATTGATTTCACTTCGATCATAAAATGATTGGTGTCGCCGGCAACGTGGCCGATGGCTTCGTTGATCAAGGCAAAACTGTGGTGGCGTGGGTTGCAATGCATAAATGTGGCATCTAAATCATCTGTCGTGATGTGATCAGATGTTTTGAAGCCTAAAGTGTCGCGGTAGAAGGCGGTCATTGCGTGGTGATCTTTATAGTGGCGCACGATATGGCCAAGGCCTAAATCCCCCGCAACAAAGCCTGAAATTGGGAGGCTGGGGTGGAACGGCAGGGCGTCATATACTGGGCGAACAAACAGCTCGTTGGCATACCCTTCTGGGTCAAGAAACTTTACCAACCGAAAAACTTGTCGGTCAGAACACTCTGCAGCAGAACCTTCAGTGGTGGTTATCCCGGCGGCATTTAATGTGGCGGTTATTTCTTCCAAGTCTTGCTCATCTGGTACCTGCCATCCCGCATATAAGACATCGTCTTTGTCAGATGGGTAGAGAGCAAATCGGTGATGCATGTCATCTAGCCGCAAGTAATGCACATCGGTGCCTTCAAGTTGTGGGCGTACCTGCATTCCAAGAACTGAAGTGGCTATATCCAACCATGCTTCAGGGTCGGTGACCGCAATTCCTATATACCCAAGCTGTGAAACACCCATATTTTTGGCCCTATGTAACATCGCACTCCCAAGCTGAGTGGTTGCCAACCAATAGGCCTGCAAAAGAAGTGTATGCAAGGGTCAAAGCCCATGTAAATGCTTTAAATCATTGAATGATTCTGAAAACTGATAGTGGGTTCCGAATCTTGTTAATGGGTTCAGTAAATTGCGCGCTATGCATGTCTTAGATGGAATGCCTGGCCTTAGTTTTTGTTGGCGGCTTCCGAAATGGTTGCACCAATATTGAAGTGAGGAGATACCGCGTGATGGGGAATTTAAATTCAGGAAAACAAACGTCAACTGTTCTACGGGAAGATGTTTACGAACGGTTCTTAGATCGGGTCGGATATAGCAAAAAACCGCCAGCGACAGAGGACACGCTCAACGCTATCTTTAAAGTTTGGTGCCGTGATGTCGGATATGACAACGTCTTAAAGCGCATCTATTTCACTGACGGTAGCAGCGGGCCATTGCCGGTGATGGATCCAAACACATTTATTGATTCCTGGCTGAAGCACGGCACATCAGGTAGCTGCTGGCCTAGTGGTGAGGCTTTGGTTGGGGTGCTTGAACTTACCGGTTTTAATGTGGAGCGCGTTGCTGGCCAGATGTTGGAATGCAATGACCCTATGGACCCTAATCACGGTTCAATGATTGTGCATTTGGACGGTCGTCGGCTTTACGTTGATCCGGGCATTGCTTCAGAAGCAGCGTTGGAATTGATTGAAGGGCAGGAGACAAAAACCGCCAACGAGGCTTATGGTATCTGGTGCAAAGGTGATGGTCATGTTTGGTGGCGTCCCGGTCATTCGCGAACACCAATCGAAATCGACATTAAATACGATGGGCTAACCTACGAATATTTCTCAGAGCGGTATGAGAAAACCAAAGAGTTTAGCCTATTTAACACGTCCCTTTATATAAGGCGCAATCGCGGCGAAGGTATTTTAACCTATGGCCGCGGTAATATTCTCCGTGTGGATTCAAAGGGCGATTTAACAGCCGAACCAATAGAGCCATCTGACTTAATTGGTTTTTTAGTTGAGCAAATGGGTCTATCTGAAGAAATCGTTTCAAAGGTTCCTTTTGTCGATGAACAGGGAGCGGAATTCGGATGAGTATTGAGCGAGATTGGGAATATTTGATCCAAGACGAAAAGGTTCACAGGTCCGTCTATACCGACCCTGATTTTTTTCAGGAAGAAATGACCAAAGTTTTCGGTGGCCTTTGGACCTACTTGTGCCACGAAAGTGAAATTCCAAAAACAAATAGCTTTAAGCGGGTAAAAATGGGCCTGCGCCCCCTTATTGTGACACGGGATAGAAACGGTGAATTTCATGCTATTTTTAACCGCTGTGCCCACAGGGCTGCCACAGTTTGTACAGAAGACAGCGGTGTGGCCAGCAGGTTTACATGTTCGTACCATGGGTGGACATACAAAAATAATGGTGAGTTGCTCGCGGTTCCGTATGCCGAAGGGTATGGCAATTGTTTGAAAAAGTCTGAGCTGGGCCTGAAAAAGGTTTCGCGGGTGCAAAGCTACCGTGGGTTTATTTTTGGAACGCTGAACAGTGAAATGCCTCCGCTGGAGGCGTATCTAGGCGATGCCAAAAAATACTTGGATATCTTTATAGACCGCGCGCCAGAGAAGGAAATCATAGTTCAGTCTGGTGCGTATCGTGGCACTTTTAATGCAAACTGGAAGATCGCGTGGGACAACGCCGCAGATGGATATCACCCTGCATTTGGGCATCGGTCTCTATTTGAAATGACGCGTATTCGTAACGGAACAGATAAAGGCGGAACCCACTTTTCAGGGGACCCTGACGATTCTCCGATGTATTGCAAAACCTTCCCTTATGGCCATGGGCTATTGCATCAAAGGCCGGGAATGGGTGACTCTCTGTGGGACAGAGCGCGGCCAACACCGGGTGGAGAGTATCTAGCGGGTTCTCTGGTAGATGATATCGGCGAAGAAGCGGCTTTTGAGGCCTTAGAGGGGGCTCCTGGTGCGGGGATTAACCTCAATATTTTCCCCAATCTACTAATTATCGGGAACCAAATTCAGGTTGTTGAGCCAATCTCTCATGGTTTGACCCAGCTTACTTGGCACGCGACTACGTTGAAGGGGGCACCTGATCAGGTGAACCAACTGCGGATGCGAGTGGCAGAAGATTTTCCAAATTTCGGCGAAGTAGACGATATGGAATCTTTTGAGCGCTGTTGGGAAGGTCTTCAAGCTCCTGAAGTTGAATGGGTGATGATGAACCGTGGTGTGCACCGGTTGGAAACTATAGGCGCGGATGAAGACGGTGTTCGGCAAGTGCCGCCAACAGACGAATCTCCAATGCGAAACTATCTAAACGCCTATCGAAATATTATGGAAAAGGAACCGTCTCTTGTCGTCTCTTAAGAAAAAACGCCCTGAACCGTCGTATTATTTAACGCAGGAATATTATGAAAAGCTGATGTGTTGGCGTCGGGAAGCTGAAAGCTTTTCCCCAACCGACAGCATCACTCTCCAAGCGGCATGCACCGCGATCTTGAATTTAGAAGCGCGTTTGTTGGACACACGGCGCTTTGAAGAGTGGCTCAACCTATATTCCGAAGATTGTGTCTACTGGTTGCCAGCGTATCTGAATGTGGACCCTAGAGAAAACGTGAATGTGGCGTTTGACGATAGAAGACGTCTAGAGGATAGAATTATCCGTCTTGAGACTGGGTTCGCGCACAACCAATCCCCTGATCGCAGGTTGCGCCGCCTTGTGAGCAACATAGAAGCTTGGGAGGCTGAAGACGGAAAGACACGTCGCGTTATGGCAAAAGAACATGTGTTCGAGCACCGAACAGGGACGCACATGATTGATTATGTGGTGGCTCTTGACTATTGGCTTACGTTGACAGAGCAGGGTTGGCGTATAAAGGTCAAGTATGCGGAACTGATCAACAGTGTTGATGGTTTGGACACGCCCACGTTTCTCTAAACGCTTCTCTCTCTCTCTCTCTCTCTCTCTCTCTCTTTCTCCCCTAAATTCCCCTTTTGAAATGTGTTCGGGGGGCGTTTATGCGGGGGCTGATGTGTTGCGTTTTAAAGTTTGTGACGGTAATTCATCATATCGTTGACGGTACGCTGCAGCAAACCCACTCATGTGGTGAAACCCAAGATCAAACGCTATGTCTGCAACAGTAGCTCCCAGTGTGTCAGCTTGTAATTGTTCACGGGCTTTAGCTAGTCGTAAGCACAAAAAATACCGAGCTGGCGGTGCCCCTTTAAATTGCTGAAAGCCATTTGTTAGTGTTCGTTCCGTAACACCTGCAATGTCTGCAAGTTCAGCCATTCGTATAGAATGTGCGAGATTATTCATCATGTAAACTTCGGCACGCCTTACATGAGCCGGAACCGCTGTGTTTTCTTGTAATGCGATCGCTTCTTGATGCGTCCCAGGCTGAATTTTCAATAAAGCTGTTATCAACGCCTGCTCTAGGGGGTGTGCGGTTGTTTGATGTTGCGAGAGACCGTGTTTGGAATTTGTATCGGCCAGCATAAACTGAATAAGGTCCATCAAGGCTGTTGAATTAGGCGAGTCTAAATCCAGCGCTAATTCGAAATCAATGTCATCGCTAACCGTCCCGCACGTGAGCCGCCGTGCTTGTGCCAACATTTTTGTTTTCGGGATTTGAATGGCAAGCACCTTGCTATCGGGCCGCCATTTAAATTCATGCGGTCGGTGCGTCGTGCATATAGCAGCTTGATGCTTGTTTAACGAAATTCGAGTACCATCAGATGTTAGTTCACACTGACCCTCAAGGTTTATGTGGATCAAATAAAAACTGCCAAGTTCTTTTGGATTAATGACTACATGGCCGCCGTATTCCAGAATATTGAAGGCTGTACTGCCGACGTGTGTACGGCTTAGCCGGGTTTGGAGGGGCGAGCTTTTATCAAGAACCTTCATGTCATGGCTTTTGAAATACCGTGAGATGGTATTTTGAATCTCTAGTGGATTCGTGGCTTCAAAGGCCAAATGGTTAGCTTGAGGGCTCGGAACTATCTCCATGTTGTCTGGTACCTCCTTGTGTTGGTAAGACTTGCGTCAGCGGCTCACCATGCCAAAAAATAACGAAATTAGACACGAAACGGATAACAGTAGCGTAGGCTAACAATTCATATCAGCTATTTCCAGCTTCTTGCCCTTATCACTTTAGACTACTTAGGGTTGGCAGCTTTTATCAAAAATATACCTTTGTGTCAAAGCTAAATAATGCTGCCGATTCGAACTCCTCTTGGCCTTTGTCGCTTCAGAGCATTGTTGGGCGGTCAGCAATGCTCTTCCGACTAACAGTATTCGGAAAGCAATAGCAATAATCTGTAGAAATCTGGCAGATCGAGAAATAGCGGTTTGGCGAGCCCCATGTCGTTAAAGTATATTAAATTCTCATAAAAATAAGAGTTATCAAGGGGTTTAGCCTTTTTTGGAGCTCGAATTTTACCATGTAACGGCACTATCTTGGGTAAAGAAACTCCCTTGACTAGCGTGGTTACAAAGGTAATTTAAAAATATAAACGGGTGGAATGGAACGGAGGACGATCGTGAACTGTCAGATGAAAAACTTACTAAATAGGAAAACCTTAAGTACGTCGGGTGTTGCATTTATTGCGCTGTCAGGTGCGCTTTATGGCGCCGCGCCAGCGCTGGCTCAAGAAAGTGACACAGCAGATTTTGCTCTTGAGGAGATCATCGTTACCGCAAGGAAGCGTGCTGAGGGCTTGCAGGATGCGCCCATTTCAATTTCAGCATTCACTGACCGGGGGATTGAGCAACGCCAAATCCAAGTTATTTCTGATATTGCTCCTTTCACGCCTAGTTTAACGTTTGAAAATGCAGCGCCGATCTCAGGGAACAGCTCAGTAGCTATAATGTTTATTCGCGGTGTGGGGCAGGTTGAATCTATACCCACAGTGGATCTAGGTGTTGGTCTTTATGTTGACGGTGTATATTTTGCGCGGTCAGTAGGTGGTGTACTTGATCTATTGGACGTGGAGCGTGTCGAAGTGCTTCGCGGGCCACAAGGCACATTGTTTGGCCGAAACACCATTGGTGGTGCCATCAGCATTACAACAAGAAAACCTCAAAACGAGATCTCTGGGCATGCGCGTGTGCAGTATGGAACCGATAACCATATATTGCCTTCTGCAAGTCTAAATGTCCCATTATCCGACAATGTGTATTTGAATGTATCGGCGTCATATAATTCTCAAGATGGCTATGTTGAAAAAGCCAATGGCCAGAAAACAGGTGACCAAGACAGGTTCTCCAGCCGTGCTCATTTGCGCATGTTACCAAGTGACACTGTAGAGATTAATTTGATTGCTGATATGACGCGAGAACGTACAAATGGTGCGGCTTACGTGTTGTCAGATACTAACACCGTTGGATTTTATGCGCTGAACCCAGATGGGTCGGATACGCCGTTTCCAAATGACCAAAAGTCAGCTGTATTTCCATTCTTCCATAATATTGTACTGAACGGTGCGACTTGCGCAGGGGGGCCGCCTCCTGTTGTTACGCCGCCGGCAAATGCCCAATGTTATGGCGATCACTTTATTTCAGAAGGATTGGATGAAGATGCTAGTGACCTTTTCACATTCTCCAACCTAGACATATTTGGATTATCGCTACAGGTTGATTGGGAGCTGGGTAGTGTGGACTTCAAGTCCATCACGTCTTACCGCGAGGCTAGAGCGGAATATAATCTGGATCAGGACCATTCTCCGGTTGATCTTGCCGCCGTTGCTACAGCTAGTGATCAGTGGCAAGCAACGCAGGAATTTCAACTGCTTGGGTCTGCTTTGGACGACAGGCTTAGTTGGATATTTGGTGCTTATTTCTTCAAAGAAAAAGCTACAAGCATCGAAACAATTGTGTTCCCTGTTGCTAACTTTCAAAGCGGTGGCAGAACCAACAATGACAGTATCGCGAGTTTTGGTCAGGCTACTTATGATCTTAATGACAGATTATCGTTAACTGCTGGCTTACGGTACACACGGGATGAGAAACGGTTTGCGCCGGATCAATTTGTGGTCAGCAGCTTGATTGGAATACCGGGTGGTACACCATTGTTGCCAAGCGGCGAAGTCTCTCGCACGTTTGACCGTTGGACGCCTATGGTGAACTTACGCTACACCGTAAATGACGACCTGATGACATATTTTACCTACTCAGAAGGGTTTAAGTCCGGCGGTTATACGCAGCGGGTATTCCCACCTTTACCAGAAGTCGCAAGCTTTGACCCAGAAGTGGTTAAAACGTTTGAAGGTGGCTTTAAAGCAGAGTTTTTGGACGGGCGTGCACGGCTTAACGGCGCGTTGTACCGGACCAATTATAATGACGTACAAGTCACAGTTCAGGATGTTTCTGTTGCACCAATTATTCTAAACGCGGCGAAAGCCCGGATTTGGGGCGGAGAACTGGAAATGATGGCGGTGCTTGCACCGGGGCTCATTATAGAAGCTGGTGTTGGTTATATTAACGCTGAATTCATAGAAACAGCCCCTGGTTCACAGGTAACCACACAAGACAAGCTGATCAAAACGCCGAAGTGGACAACAAGTGTGGGGCTTTCCTACGAAGTGCCATTAGAGGGTGACTGGTCTATGACCCCGCGTGTTGACTGGAGCTACCGGGCACGGACAGAGAATAACTCAATCAACTCTCCGCAGGCGTCTCAGCCAGCTTATCACCTGTTAAGCGCGGGCATTACTTTTGAAAATGAAGATAGCGGCTGGTCAGTTCTAGCGCGCGTCAAAAACCTAACCGACGAACGTTTCATAACGGGCGCGTTTTCAGACGATATCAGCCTTGGGTTGACCGAGTTAGTGCTGGACCGTGGTCGCCAGTGGTCCGTGACGTTACGTCGCCGTTTCTAATCCATCGCAACAAGGATACCTATAATGCAAATAGTAAAAACTTTCAGTTTTATCGAAGAAACTGAAGTTGAAGCCGGGATAAAAAGCAGCAAGCCACTTCGCAAGGTTGCTGTAGTGGCCATCGTTGAAAATCCGTTTTCTGGTAAACCCTATCAGGAGGATTTGACGTCCATGATCGATGCTAGTCCTGCTATCGGAACCCGGATTGCAAGCGAGGCAGCTCGTCTGCTGGGTGAGCCAGTGGAGAGCTACGGGAAAGGAGCGGTTGTTGGGACTGCGGGTGAGCAAGAGCACGGCGTGGCTTTGCTCACCACGGTTTACGGCAATGCATTTAGGGATGCTGTCGGCGGTGGTAGTGCATGGATTTCCTCTGCAACGAAAATTGGCGGGCCGGGCACGTCACTGGATATCCCGCTGGCATACAAAGACGCGCTGTTTGTCCGGTCGCATTATGACGCCTTTTCTATCACGTTGCATACCGCACCATTGCCTAACCAGATCGCGATAATTTGTGCGGTCGCAAGCCGGGGACGGTTGAATGACCGTGTTGGCGGTATTTCAGCAGATGAAGCTGAAGGTAAAGACGGTTTACGGTAATCCACAGTAGGGAAAAGATCATGAAAGTTGCCATTGTTAATATCGGTGTGATCGTTACCGGTGATTGGAGAGAACCGATCGGCAAAGGGGATACCATCCTTACTGATGGTGGCCTCATTTCCAGAGTTGGTACAGCGACCGCCGCAGAAGTTGAGGCATGTGATGTTGTGATTGATGCTGCTGGCGCAAC
>JAESTR010000134.1 GCA_016763495.1 Kordiimonadaceae bacterium | reverse complement strand
CGCATTGGGCGCACCAGCAACCAATGCAGTGATAAATACACCAATATACCCGTGAACAGTGCAACCACGGCTGACAGCGTTAATATATTACGAGAATAATTTTCGAGCGCCACATACAGATCTTCTTCATCCATAGTGACTTCAAACATACGGACGCCGGGTGTCATTGGCATTCCAATCACGCGAATCGCCCGATCACCTTTTGAATCCAATGTTTCAAGTGCACCCATAATTAAAGCACCAAGGGACGGCTGGCGCATATCATAGGTAATATCAACTTCATCAGGCATAATATCGAAGCCAAGCAGCATGCTTTTTTCTTCGCCGCGCATAACGACTGCAATCACCCCAGAAGTTGAGAGCAAGCGTTCTTCCAGTTCAGGACTGACAGAATTATTAGGCGCGGCTTCAAGCGCAAGCGCCGCGATCTGCGCATTTTCCATGCGTTTCTCAAGGAAATCCTGCCGAAAAGTAGCAATAGACGGCAAATACACAAGCGCAGCCACCACCATTAAAAACATAACGGTGAGGACAAGCAGGCGTGACCTGAGGCTTGATGTTACTGGTCTATAATGCTCCGGCATACGATGCTTTGAATCCCATTCGCCACAAAAATGCAAGTAAACAAAGTTTTAGGGCGATATTTTGTCATCATTTAAAATAAAACCCTGAACCTAAATTTAAAATAAAACCTTGAACGTAAGTCGTAGCATCTTCTTGCAATGAAGGGCAAAAATCCGGCGCTTCTATAAGAATTTAGCTGGAAGAAGCGCGATTGGGCGTATAGAGTGCGCTCTTGTGGTTGACTCGTATGCCTGACACGGTTATACACCGCCTCGAAATTTAAGCACCTGGCTATATACAATATTTAGGCCCAGTGCGTAGCTGGAGTAATTAATATGAAACGTACTTTCCAACCAAGTAACTTGGTACGTAAGCGTCGTCATGGTTTCCGTTCACGGATGGCAACTGTTGGTGGCCGTAGAGTGATAAACGCACGTCGTGCCAAAGGCCGCAAGCGCCTGTCTGCATAAGACAGCCTGCTGGTTTGGGTGCTTTGCGCCCCTATTACACATTGAAAAGCCGACCAAGATATATTCTGGTCGGCTTTTCAAGTTTCTGACGACCTGAACTGTATGTAAACCCACGCCAAGGAGCCTTCTGTGCCAGAAGCGACGGCAAAATTAGCGCGTATCACAAAACGGCCAGAGTATTTGGCTGTGGCGAGAACGCAGCGTAAGTGGGTTACACCGTCTTTTATACTGCAAGCAAAACCCGGCGAAGGTGATTCGCAACCGCGTACAGGTTTCACGACCTCGAAAAAGGTTGGAAATGCGATTTACAGAAATAAAGCGCGCCGCCGACTTAAAGAAGCAGCACGCGCAATTTTTGCCCAGCATGCGCAAGCCGGATGGGACTATGTTCTGGTCGGAAGGCATACCGCTGTGACCTATCCGTTTGAAAAACTAAAGAGCGATATGCGATGGGCCCTTGCAAAACTTGCTTCGGGTACCGATTTAGAAAAAACCGAAACAAGAAACCCCGTTAACCCCGCCGAGGGCAGCACATAAGGCTTTCAGTGAAAAAGCGACAGGACACACATACGGAAAAACCTTCCATCCTTTCATTGCTTTTGAAAGGCATTGTGCGTTTTTACCAGCTTGTTATTTCGCCCTACCTTGGGCCTAGGTGCCGCTTCCAGCCGACCTGCAGCCATTATGCGATAGAGGCAATTACGGTGCATGGGGGCTTAAAAGGCGGGTGGCTTGCAGCCAAGCGAATTGGCCGATGCCATCCTTGGGGTGGATTTGGATACGATCCTGTGCCACAAAGCGCACAAATTAATAACGCAGGTGTGGATAAAATCAAAAATCGGGCCACACCCAAGAAAATGCGTACCGATAATAATTAGTTTAGAGGCTGGCTTTTGCTGGCAAATATCAGGGTGTTACACTGATGGGCGACAATAAGAATTTCTTCCCTTTCCTTGCTATCTCCATAGCGATTCTATTTGGCTACCAATTTTTCATTGCCGGACCACGCAATGAAGAAGCGCTTATCAAGTATGACCAGCAAATGGCAGAACAAGCTGCACTTGATGCTGTAAATGGCACCTCAATCGGAGCACCGACAGCAAGCGACGCCCCCTTAGCCCCCACTAAACGCGCCTCGGCTCAATCAAATTCTCTAGCCTACCAAGACGCAGGCTTTGTAGGCATTGAAACTGCTGAGCTTTCAGGTTCAATCTCTTTGCGCGGCGGGCATTTTGATGATTTGACCCTAGTAAAACACAAAGTTTCTATGGAAGATGGCGCGGAAAACGTGCGCTTGTTTGAAAAATTCAACGCCGAAGAGCCTTATTACGCAGATTTCAGTTGGTATGGCCAAACTGGGACAAAAGTACCAGACCTAACCAGCGCGTGGACCAGTGACCACGACCTATTAACGCCTGAAACACCTGTAACCCTCGCTTGGGACAATGGCGAAGGCGCGAAATACATGATGTATATTGAGGTGGACGATCAGTTTATGTTCACTGTGACACAAAGTGTCATCAATACATCTGACAAGCCGCTTACCCTTGCACCTTACGGTGCCATTCGCCGCAGCAGCATACCAGAATCACAAGGCCTTTATATCCTGCATGAAGGTATGATCGGTGTGTTTGGCGGTATTCTTGAAGAAATTAGTTATGACGATATAGCCGATGATGGAGAATTTGATAAACCGTCTACAGGCGGCTGGATGGGCATTACAGATAAATTCTGGATGGCCACTCTCATCCCTGACAATAAAATCGAGCTTAAGCGTGCACGCTTCAAATATACAGAAAGAGGCGGCCAAGGCACCTATTCAGCTGACTACGCCCAAGACTGGCAAGTTGTGGCGCCCGGCGCATCACTAGAGACAACAAACCGCATATATGCTGGTGCTAAAATTGTTGGTTCGATCGATGAATATGCCGCAAAATTGGACATTGTTTTGTTTGATCGCGCCATTGACTGGGGCTATTTCTGGTTCCTCACCCAGCCGATCTTCGTTGGTCTTCACTATTTATTTGAAATAACAGGCAATTACGGCATCGCCATTTTGATGATGACGGTTGTATTGAAACTGCTTCTCTTCCCGCTTGCCAATAAATCTTATGTATCCATGAGCCACATGAAAAAAGCGCAGCCAAAAATTAAGGCGTTGCAAGAGAAGTACGGTGACGACAAGCAGAAGATGCAGCAGGAAATGATGGCTCTCTATAAAAAAGAGAAAATCAATCCAATGGCTGGGTGTCTGCCCATGATCCCGCAGATGTTTATCTTCTTCTCGTTGTATAAAACATTGCTTGTTACCATTGAAATGCGCCATCAGCCTTTCTTTGGCTGGATTACCTACCTTTCAGCCGCTGACCCGCTAACACCTGTTAACTTGTTTGGCCTTATCCCGTGGGACCCACCAAGCTTCCTCGCAATCGGTGTGCTGCCGATATTGATGGGCGCTTCCATGTACTTGCAGCAAAAAATGAACCCGCAGCAGGCCAGCATGGACCCTGCGCAGCAGAAGATCATGAATATGCTGCCGTTTGTATTCACTTTCATTATGGCAAGCTTTAGCGCAGGCCTTGTGCTTTACTGGACATGGAACAACATTTTATCCATCGCGCAGCAGTCTTTGATTATGCGCCGTGAAGCAGCAAAGAACGCTTAGCCAATGACAGATGAAGCACCATACAGTGACGAAGACTTAGACCGAGGCCGGCTTTTATTTGCTGGCCAAGTCGACTTCTTGATGGGCGCAGTCGCGCTTGACGGTTTGCCTACGGCAGACAGGCCTGAAGTGGCTTTTGCAGGACGCTCCAATGTTGGAAAGTCCAGCTTGGTAAACGCACTTACAGGGCGCAACACGCTGGCGCGCACGTCCAACACACCAGGGCGCACGCAAGAGCTTAATTTCTTCACCATGGGTGACGAGATGGACCAGCCGTCTTATCTGGTTGACTTGCCCGGCTATGGCTATGCGAAAATTGAACGCAAACGCGTCCATGCATGGACCCGCCTTGTGAAGGATTATCTGCGCGGCCGTCCGAATTTACGCCGGATTATGTTGCTTATAGATAGCCGCCACGGCCTCAAGGACAATGACCGCGAGATTATGGCAATGCTGGATGAGTCCGCCGTGAATTACCAGATTGTGCTGACGAAGCTGGATAAATTGAAAGTAGCTGAGCGCGACAAAGCTGTTGCCAAAGCTAAAGTTGATACCAAAAAATTCATTGCCTGCCACCCGACGATACTGGCGACAAGCAGTGAAAAAGGCTGGGGCATTGCAGAAGTACGTGCCGAGATTAGCCAGCTAACCCGGACTTAACTGCCACCCTCTCCATCCACCAAATCAGATTTAGCGGCGGTATCAACTGCCTGGTCTGATGCTTGTGTGGGTTGAACTGCTGTTTGGCCTGCTGTCGTTTCTGCTGCCGCATCTGCTAATGGTTGGGCAAGCCGAAACACACCTTTGAGCCCGTCTGGCGATACGACTTTACGCTTTCTGATGAACGCGAGCTTTCCCTCAGCGTGCAGTGCTTTTGCTTGCTGGCGAATCCTTGGTAGGTATTTACGCCAATCTTCGCCGTCTTTAACAAGCGCCTGAGCAACATCGCGCGGCGCGATAGATGTCTTTTCAGCCGTTTGTTTCAGGATTTCGTTACTAATATCACTGTCAGCAGTCATAATTTTATCAAATCTCGTTATTAGTTTTCATTCTATCGTTTTTTTCTTTGTCCTGATGCTGTCAGCCGTTAATGTCCGTTCAAATTTATAAGGACACCAGAAATGCATACTATACTGAAGGCGTCAGCTGTTGTTCTGGCCTTAACATTGGCCGCCTGCGGCGACACCAGCAAAGAGAAAGATACTGCTAGCATGAGTGAAAGCACATTCAAAGAAGACAACATTGCTTATTTGGAAGAAAATAAGGAAAAAGACGGCGTACAGGTCACAGCCAGCGGCCTACAGTATAAAATCATCGAAAGCGGTGATGGCGCTACACCTACTGCTCAGGACGAAGTAACTGTGCATTATGCTGGTCGCCTCATTGATGGCAGCGAATTTGACAGCAGCTACAAACGTGGTGAACCTGCAACGTTCCCTGCTGGCCGCCTTATCAAAGGCTGGACCGAAGCACTTCTTCTTATGAAGGAAGGCGATAAATGGGAACTAACTATCCCTGCTGAAATCGGGTACGGCTCAGCCGGTGCTGGCGGCGCTATCCCCGGTGATGCAACTCTTGTATTTGACATTGAATTGATCGCCGTTGTATCTGACGACACCAAGGCTGAAAAAGAAGCGGCTGACGCAGCTTCATCTGCTAAAGCGGCTGAAGGTTTCATCGCCGAGCAGCAAGCGTTTCTGGATGCCAATGCCAAAAAAGACGGTGTGAAAGTCACAAAAAGCGGTTTGCAGTATAAAGTTATCGAATCAGGCGAAGGCCCAATGGCCACTGCTGAAGACATGGTGACTGTGCATTATGCGGGTCGCCTAGTTGATGGCAACGAATTCGACAGCAGCTACAAGCGCGGCGAACCTGCGACATTCGAAGCTGGCCGCCTTATCTCGGGTTGGACTGAAGCCTTGACCATGATGAAGGTTGGCGACAAGTGGGAGCTTTCCATTCCGTCAGATATCGCGTACGGCCCTGATGGTGCTGGCAGCGTTATTCCTGCCCATGCAGCTCTTCTATTTGATATCGAACTTTTGGACATCCAAACTCCTGCTGAAGTCGAAGCCGTAAAAGCTGCTCAGCAAGCCAAGGCGCAAGAAGCCGCTGAAGGTGCCATTGTAGAAGAAAAAACTTTCTTGGAAAACAATGCCAAGCAAGAAGGCGTGACAGTTACCGAAAGTGGTTTGCAATACCGGGTGATTACATCTGGCGAAGGCGATACACACCCAACTGGCACTTCCAAAGTAACCGTGCATTATGCCGGCAAACTACTTGATGGCAGTGAATTTGACAGCAGCTATAAGCGCGGTACTCCTGCGTCATTCCCTCTAAACGGAGTGATCAGCGGCTGGACTGAAGGCGTGCAATTGATGAAAGAAGGCGACAAGTTTGAATTCTTCATCCCGTTTACAATGGGCTATGGCGCGCGTGGCTCTGGTGGCGGTGTACCACCATACGCGACACTGATTTTCACTGTTGAGCTGCTCTCTATCGACAGCTAGAGCTATTGAAAATATGAGATTGGAAAGGGCTGGCGTTATCGCTGGCCCTTTTTTTGTTTAGAGAGCTTTAGCCATCCCGCTCCCCCTACCCAACCACCCGCTAGGATACACACTTGGGGTGGTTGGGTAGGGGGAGCGGGACGGTTAGGCGTTTATAAAAGACATATTACGCCGTAGCAGCTGTCTAAAACTTCACGGAAAAAAAAGTACAGCGCGATATCCAAAAGCGCCATCACACCCAAAAAGGGCAGCAGGATATACTTCATGGCCAGCCACAACGCTCCGAACGTCAATTTAGGTGGGGCAATCTGCCATCCCATTATCGTCTCTGGCTTTTTTCGTTTCTTGAACATAATACTAATGCTAGCAACTAGAGAGTATAATGCAAATGGCTATTGGTGATGTTTCCATAAAATTGGGGGTGATAAACCCAGCTGAATGGCTGACACACAATGCCGATATTCCATTGCCCTTGCAGCAGCACCCCACATACGGCCATGCCCTACAAGCTTTTGGTGCTACTGCGCGCCAAATTACTATTTTCCTAGGGTCTGATGTGATTGGGCGTGCCCTACTGATTGAAAGACGTTTTTTTGGCTTGTTAGGCTACGCTACTATTTTCAGAGGCCCCGTGTGGCTAGACACATGCACTCCAAACACCGCGAAAACTGCTGCTTACAAACAGTTACGGGCGCTTTCGTCCCCGTGGCGCTGGAAGTTCTTATGCGCCATGCCTGAAGAGGCTTACAGCGAAGATGCAAAACTCTCTTTTATCGATGCAGGCTTTAGGCGCGTCATGTCTGGTTTTTCAACCAGCTGGGTAGATTTACGCCCGCCTGAAGGCGAAATTCGCTCAAACCTCAAAGGTAAATGGCGCAACCAGCTGGTGAAAGCTGAAAACCATGCGTTGGACATAAGCATAGGCGGGAGGAAGGCTCACCAGTATACTTGGCTGTTAGAAAAGGAAGCCGAACAACGCAGCAAACGCCGTTACCAAGCCACCCCCTTAGGCCTAGTTCCGGCATATGTGGCTGCGGCATCGGTAAAAAACAAAAGCGGCATACT
>JAESTR010000133.1 GCA_016763495.1 Kordiimonadaceae bacterium | reverse complement strand
GCTTCTTCTACGCCGAAACTAAAATCTAGAATATGAGCAATAGCTATGTAAACGCCGATGGCCGCATAGCCTGCTATAATACCCACAAGCATGGCCAACAGGGTGATGCCGCCCAAAGCATAGCTATCCAAGTTGAACATACTAGCGCGCAGGCGCGTTGCAATGGTCGCTATGACGTTAGAATTCTGCTTATCCATAGTATTTTTCCCTAAAACTTGCTATGGACAAAGAGGTGCTCAATTATCGTATCTATTTGTAATTAAACATAAAATTATAGTGCCAAGCGCCGTTAACCAAATAAAGTCAGGTCAGCTTAGACACAGAAAAGCAAAAGGTTAAGAAAAATCGCCCTATCTTCGCCCAAATCTCATTTATACTTGTGAAATTGTTTGGGTTCCGTGATCAACTGATTACAAGTATGCTCTATTTTTACCCATGTATCGGGGGCTTTCGTGGCACGCATAAACGCAAGTAAAATACTTTACTGGTTGGCAGGTAGTTTTGCAGCTGTAGTTGCAATAGCGTCTCTGGTGCTGAGCTTCTTAGACTGGGACCAGTATAGAGATACATTGTCTGACCTTGCCTCCAGCCAAATGGATATGCGTGTTGAAGTAGAAGGCGCCATTACCTTAGCCATCTTTCCTCGGCCTTCTTTTTCTGCCGAATCTGTTCGGTTGTTTCCCAATACAGAAGGCTTCAATGATGCTGTTGCGACGGCTGAACGCATTAGTTTTAAGTTAGGGTTCAGTAGCTTTTTGCAAGGGCGCTTTTCACTGCAAAGCGTTACACTTGATGGCTTGCAGCTTACACTTGAGGAAAAAGCGAACAGGCATTGGCGTGTGAGAGGTTGGCCAGAAGTAGTTGACGACGGTGCCGCGGGCCCCGAAATTGAACTAAGCAGGTTTGACTTGTCTGGCGGGCGTATCACGGTTGTTCGCTTGGGTGCAAAGCCTTTTGCACTTGAGGGTGTAAACGTAAAAATAAGCGGCGGTACACTGAAGGGCACTGTAAATTGGCAAGGTGACTTCACTGTGAAGGGGCAGAAAATTCAGTCTTCTGGCAAAGTTCGGCCCATATCGGCACGGGATGAAATAGCCTTAAATACTGAGCTTGTTTCGGGGAGCACCACAGCGTCCCTTGTAGGGCGCATCCAAACTGGCGCTGATTTTACGGGTCGGCTGAAAATTGATTCCGCGAAATTAGGTGAATTTTCAGAAACACTCGCTTCAATTGGCGGATTTGACATCGCGTCAATTCCTGATTTGCCGCTCAAGCTTGATTTACAAATCGATAAAAAAGGCAGCATCATTGAATTGGTTAGTCGCAGTTTTACCTTTGAAGAAACACGGGCACGGCTTGATTTAACGATAGCTACCAACGAACAGCAGCGACATGTGAATGGTACCCTTAGTTTGGGTGTTATCAATTTTGACAACTGGACTGATGCCCTACCAGACATCACTCAAAAAATAGATGATATTGAACTGAGTGAAAGCACCCCTGCGGTGGTCGACAGCGGATGGACAGGGTCCATTGACCTCAATATTGAAGGCATCAAAGTGAAAGGCGGTCTTGGACAGCGCATTGATGCGGTTGTCGCCTTCAATCCGCAAGGAGCATACATTAGCCGACTACAGGCGTTGCTACCCGGCGCCACAAATGTTGTGTTTGCAGGTAAATTAGCGAGTAGGCAAGGCGATGGTAATTTTCAAATTCACATAGGTAAAATTTCTGATTTAGCAGACTGGGTTGGCCTGCCTTTGCCCGCTAATATTTCTGCAGGTAGGCTCACCACAGCATCCTTTAAGGGAGAAATTGGGCTTACTCAATCGGGCTGGAATTTTTCGCAGGTTGAAGGCCTATTCGACACCACCAAAGTAAAAGGCGCTCTCAGTGGTTCTTATGGGAGCTTTAAGCCCAGGCATGTCAAGGTTTCAGCTGATTCAGTGAATTTGGATGCATATTTCCCGATTGACGCTTTTACAAGAAGAACTACTGACGCAGATAAGAAAACTGCAACTGCAACTGCAACGCTTAACTCTTCTGATTTGGAATTTGATCTGTCCATTGAGAATCTGCAGTGGCTCAATGAAAGCTTCTCTGACGTAAGGATAGTAGGCACTCAAAAACGAGGGCAGATTACACTGAACCACGCAATGATGGCACAGGGGGAAGGGAGCTTTTCGCTTACAGGTAATGTGAGGCCGGGCAAGAGGACAGCTGGGGCAGATGCTACAGCTGTTGATGTGTCAATTGCAGTGAAGAGTTGGCAGATGCCTTATGTCAGGTATTTGGTGCCAGAGCTTCGCAAGCCGTTACTTGCATTAGGTTTTACCGCCGTTGACGGCACGTTCACAGCAGTTGGGCCCCTGAATGAGCTTCGCATTGGTTTGGAGTTGAAAAACAATAATGATGTGCTGGCTTTCGCGGGTGTGGTGGGTGCGAAGGGCAATAAACTGGTAAGCACGGATATGCAGGGCAGCTTGATGCATGCTGACATCGCACCCCTTGCTCGCACCCTTAACTTGGTTGATGTGAAGCTCTTGCCTATTCGGGCGACAGCAAGTTTGTTCAAGACCGCTGCGGACAAACCTTTGGTGTTGAAAGTGAGTGGAGAGCTTGCTGGAGGGAATTTAGTCGCATCAAGTGAATTTGGTGCTGGGCAAGACATGCTTGAAGGCGTCTATAATCATAATAATACAGGAGCTCTAGTTGATATGCTGGGTGTGCCTGATCCGGGACTGGACAGAAGTGCAAACCTGCGAAGCGAATTTTCCTACAGCCGGGATAACGAGACTAATGACTGGTCACTTTCAGTGCCAAATTTTAGGAATGGTAACTTATCTGTAAGTGGCACAATTCATGTATCTGGGTCAGCGCAGGTGGATGGCGAAATACGTATCTCTGGTGGTGAATTTAGTGGCACCAATAACCGTAAGTCAACGGGCCAACCCTCGAGAGAGAGGCTTGAAAAACTGGCGGATTATGCAGGCCGCCTTTCTATATCAGTGTCAAATACGAAAATAGCAGGCCAATCACTTGATATACCAAATGCTACTTTCATTCTGGGGGACAGGTCTGCTCAATTCACCCTAGGTGAGGAGGCGACATTAAATGCTGAACCTGCAACTTTTGACGCGACGGCAAACCTCGATGGAGACTTTCCTTTCGAAGGGTCAATTACCGTAGCCAAGCTGGATGTTGGCCAACTGTTGGCGTCTGAGGGTATTTCTGCGGCAGTAAAAGTGCATACGTCTCTTGAAAGCAGTTTCTCTGGCTTAGGCGGGGATGGTGAAATATTGCGTTCAATTAAAATGGGTGGCTCTACTACGGGTGGCGTGGGAGAATTAAACTTTATTTCTGCAAATGCTATCGCCAAACAAGTGCAGGCAGCAACATCGAACCGTTCGTTTTTGGGTAAAATTGGCACGCTACTCCGCACAGGAACAACTGTAGCAAAAACCATTGAAAGCCGGTTTTCCATAGACAGTGGTGTGATGTTGGTTGAAACTGCGAAGGCTGCGGGAGACTGGGGTGAAATGGCGGTAAATGGGCAAGTGAATTTTCTAGATGAGTATCTTACTCTCAAAGGTAATTTATCCTTATCAAAACCGCAAGATGTGCCTGTTATTCCGGTGACATATGAAGGTAATTTTGCCAGCCCCACCATTCGTTGGTCTAGCAGAGTGTTTGAGCGTTTTGTATTTGCAGGCATTGAACGTAGGCTGCGGGCTCGTTTGTTCAAGGATATCGAAAAGCGTGAGGCTGAAAGCGGCAAAGTTGGGGATAATCCGGGTCTTGCAGTATTCTCAAGAGCTTTCGGTTTGCTGGATACGCTTCGTGAGGCGCAACGGGCAAAAAAAAGACAGAAAGAAGATGCAGCAGTCGCTGCAGCTAAAGACGTTGTTCAATAGACTGAAGCACAAAAGCGCGTATAGCACCTGACAGAGAGCCTGCGCGCGCCTCGTCAAGCTGCCGCACAATTTCATTCACCGAAATATCTCTATTACTCGCTTCGGTACGCAGGTGCCGCCAGAAGCATTTCTCCAGTGAAATAGACGTGCGGTGGCCAGCAATGGTCACAGAGTGTTTTTCAAGCTTTGCATCTTCTAAATCATACATAGTGCGATGATGCATTTGCGAGGCTTTCCGTCAAGTCGCTTGACGCACTCATCTGAATTAAATAAGAACAAATAAAGAACATTTACAAGTGAGTGACGAATGGCCGAACCGTTTAAAGACCTGATCAATGAAACTGTGGTACGAACAACCTCGGAAATTTTCAGCCGTGTATATCCCGCGTTTGATACGGTGCAATTCACGCGTGAAGCTTTGGATGGCTTGCTTGATCTTGAGCTGAAAGAGCGCACACAGCATATAATGAAAGCTCTTGATCGCACGTTGCCTGCGGACTTTGATGCTTTTGCTGAAATCACACTGGCGGCACTACATCCCAGTGAAGACCCTGGCGCAGACGGTGTTGAATTTGGCCCGGAGGGCATTTGTGGCATGCCAGCTTGGCCTCTTACTGATTTGGTGACAAAACGCGGCATTGATTGCCCTGAAAAAGCACTGCCCTTGATGAAGGAAGTGACAAAGCGCTTTACGGCTGAGTTTGCTATTCGGCCTTTTTTGCAAGCACATACAGACTTTACACTGAAAACGATGGAAAGCTGGCTAACTGACAGCAACAAGCATGTCCGGCGGCTTGTTAGTGAAGGCACAAGACCGCGCCTGCCGTGGGGTATGCGCCTGCATGATTTTGTCTCGGACCCCGCACCCATTTTGCCATTGCTCGAAGCGCTGAAGGATGACGAAGAAGAATATGTGCGCAGGTCTGTTGCGAACAACCTGAATGATATCGCCAAAGACCACGCTGACATGGTGGCGAACATTGCCACGCAGTGGCTTAAGAAAGCGAACCGTGACAGGGAAAGGTTAGTGCGACATGCATGTCGGTCGTTGTTTAAACAAGGGCATGGAGCCACACTTGCTGCCTTTGGTTACCAAGCTGTGGATGGCTTGAGCGCAGCTTTAGAGGTTTCTACGCCCGTCGTGAATTATGGCGATGCCCTTGAATTTGAGCTTGATCTCAGTGGTGGGTCTGGCAGACATAAATTGATGATTGATTATGCCATTCATTTTGTGAAGGCCAATGGTCAGACGACGCCTAAAGTATTTAAATGGAAAGATACAACTCTTAATGCAAAGGGCGCGCTTTCAGCTGCCAAAAAACATGCTATTAAGCCCATAACAACACGGGTTTATTACCCTGGAACGCACGAGATTGAAATTTTGGTGAACGGAGTGTCTCTTGCAAAACAAGCGTTTGAGCTAAAAATGTAAAAGCCACCAGGACTAAGCTTAGTAGGCGCTATTCACTGGGAAATATTTATATTTTCGGGTGCCCACAAGCAAGTGCCATGGCTGTGATATTCAACACCTTTACGTTTATAAAAAGCGATCGTGCTGAAGTTTTCGCGTTCGATATTCCAGCGGACGTGAATGCCTTTTTCTTTGGCCATCAATCCAATGGCCTCTAGCAATTTGTTGCCAATGCCATGGCCGCGAGCTGAAGGCCTTACAAAAAAATCATCGATTTCAATGATCTCCTCGCTAAACCAAATATGATAGCGGAAAAAGTAAGTTGTCACGGCAACAATCACATCATTTTCTTCTGCGATAAGAATGTTGAACTTTGGTGTTTCACCAAAGGCTGCTTCAGTGAATTTTTCTTCGTCAATGAGTAAAAAATCTTCAATTTCATCATGGATAGCCATCTGATGAATGAGTTTAAATGCCACTGTTGCATCTGCTTTTGTTGCTGGCCTGATGTTGAAACCCATATAGATACTATCCCAATATCACAGCGTAACAATTGCTGCTTTATACCCAATTCCCATTTGGTACGCTCCCACATAGTTGGGGGCGAAGTCAACAAGACACAAAAAAAGGGCAGCTGGGCTACCCTTTTTTGTTCTCAGTTTAAGCGAGGCTAGCGGTGTTCAAGACGCCCGTCATAGTCCATGGCTATACCATATTCCGGGTCTTCATGATCCGAGAGCTCAACTGTGTTGCCTGCTTTTGTGAGTAATGATTGACACTCTGAGCTTAGGTGTTGAATTTTTAGGCGCTTGCCTTCACTTTTGTATCGTTCAGAAAGAGCGTCAATGGCTTGTAAGCCGGAATGGTCCCAAACACGACTATCCAAGAAATCAACAATCACTTCATCAGGGTCATTTTTGGGGTCGAATAGGTCTTGGAAACTGGCGATTGAACCGAAGAATAATGGGCCATGCAGTTCGTATATTTTGTGCGTCTTAGTCACTACAGGCTCGCGTACACCAATGCGTTTTGCAGCTTGCCACGCGAATACGAGGGCAGAAACTATTACACCAACAATAACAGCAATAGCCAGGTCATATGCCACAGTCACACCGGACACGAGCACTAAAACAAAGGCGTCTGTTCTAGGGATTTTGTGGATGATACGGAAACTTGACCAAGCAAAAGTGCCAACCACGACCATAAACATAACACCCACGAGGGCTGCTAGTGGTATCTGCTCAATGAGCGAACTGCCTACGAGTATAAAAGCTAACAAGAAAAGCGCCGCTGCAATGCCAGCTAGCCGTGTGCGACCGCCAGAGTTCACGTTAATCATGCTTTGGCCGATCATGGCACAGCCGCCCATGCCGCCAAAGAAGCCTGTAACGATGTTGGCGGTACCTTGTGCGAAACACTCTTGGCTAGTGCCGCCCTTAGAGTCAGTCATTTCAGCAACGAGATTGAGGGTGAGCAGTGATTCAATCAACCCAATGGCCGCTAACAGAGCCGCGTACGGGAAGATGATTTTTAATGTCTCTAAGTCAAACGGTACGGTTGGTATGTGAAAATCAGGTAAGCCGCCTTTAATTGAGGCTAAGTCACCAACACGGGGGATATCAATGCCGAAGCCAATGACTATGGCTGATATAACTAGGATACCTAACAGAGGCGCAGGGATTGCTTTAATATATTTAGACGCAAACCAGATTATCGCCATCGTAAGCAGACAAAGCCCCAGCATCATAGAAAGTGCGTCTGACGCCATCCAGTCATCTGTGCCCGGGACTTTGAATTGGCCCATCTGCGCAAGGAAAATCACGATAGCAAGGCCATTTACGAAGCCAAGCATTACCGGGTGCGGCACCATGCGGATGAATTTGCCAAGCTTAAAAGCCCCGGCGAGTAACTGCAATATACCCATCAAAACAACAGTGGCGAATAAATATTCAACGCCGTGAATGGCCACAAGGCTAACCATTACAACAGCAAGTGCGCCGGTTGCGCCGGAAATCATACCTGGTCGGCCACCACCAATTGCAGTGATAAGACCAACGATGAAAGCGGCATAAAGTCCAACGAGGGGGTTCACCTGTGCCACAAAGGCAAATGCTACGGCCTCAGGTACAAGGGCCAAGGCAACTGTAAGGCCAGATAAAACCTCGGTTTTCGTTTGTGCGGCTGATAACCTAGGCATAGCAAATACTTGCGACATGTCGCTTGGTGTCCTTTGGTGGATAGAAGTAAATTTATTTACGGGGCAGTCTAAATGGAAAAACCTAAGGTATGTGTAACGATAAAAAGCCGCCTAACTTACCGCGGGTTCTAAGCGTTTGGCGGCTTTGGTGCAAGCAAAACCTATGGATGCTTGCCTCAGCTAAATAGTCCTACGGTTTAAAATTAGAGTGCTTTGAAGAAATCATTGCCTTTGTCGTCAACGACAATAAAGGCTGGGAAGTCTACAACATCGATTTTCCAGACGGATTCCATACCTAGGTCCTCAAAATCGAAGACTTCAACCTTGGTGATGTTGTTTTTAGCCAAAATCGCCGCTGGCCCCCCTATGGAACCAAGATAGAAACCGCCGTTTTCATGACAGGCTTTGGTAACTTCGCGGGAGCGATTACCTTTTGCGAGGCTGATCAAAGTGCCGCCCAATTTTTGGAAGGGCGCAACATAGCTGTCCATGCGACCCGCGGTAGTGGGGCCAAAACTGCCTGAAGCGTATCATTCGGGGGTCTTTGCTGGGCCGGCATAATAAATTACGTGGTCTTTGAAGTAGGCAGGCATTTCTGCACCGTCTTCGATCATTTGTTCAATACGAGCATGCGCCAAATCACGTGCCACAATGATTGTGCCTGATAGCGCGAGACGAGTCTTGATTGGATACTGGGTAAGCTCAGCTAAAATCTCTTTCATCGGGCGGTTCAGGTCTATTTTAACGACATCGTCTGAGAGTGTTTCATCAGCCACATCTGGCTGGTATTTTGCCGGGTCAGTCTCGAGTTGCTCAAGGAAAATGCCGTCTGCCGTGATTTTACCCTTGGCTTGGCGATCAGCAGAGCAAGAGACCCCGATGCCAACCGGCAAGCTTGCACCGTGGCGCGGCAGGCGAATAACCCGTACGTCATGACAGAAGTATTTACCGCCGAACTGCGCGCCAATACCCATGTTCTGGGTCATTTTATGGATCTGCTTTTCCATTTCTATGTCGCGGAATGCACGGCCGCTAGCATCGCCTTCCGTTGGCAATGTATCAAGATCACGGGCAGATGCCTTTTTAACCGTCGCCAAATTCTGTTCAGCAGACAAGCCACCGATGACAATAGCTAAATGGTAAGGGGGGCACGCTGAAGTTCCGAGCGTTTTAATTTTCTCATCTAGGAAGGCGAGCATTTTGTCTTCGCGCAGTGTTGCGGGTGTTTGCTGGAACAAGAAAGTTTTGTTCGCGCTGCCACCGCCTTTAGCCATAAACAGGAATTCATATTCATTGCCAGTTGTGGCGTAAATATCCACTTGTGCAGGTGCATTATTTTTGGTGTTCACTTCCTTATACATAGAAAGCGGGGCCATCTGGCTGTAACGCAGATTGGTTTCGGTGAAAGTGCTAATCACGCCTTGTGTCAGTGGTCCAGCGTCATCACCATCAGTCCACACATGCTGGCCTTTTTTACCAACGACAATGGCTGTGCCTGTATCTTGGCAGCTTGGTAGGACACGGCCTGCAGCTATGTTCGCATTTTTGAGCAGTTCGCGCGCCACAAAGCGGTCATTATCACTGGCTTCGTCATCATCAAGTATACCAGCCAATTGTTCCAAATGCCCGGGGCGGAGTAGGTGTGCGATGTCTGCCATTGCTGTGCGGCACAACAGTTCTAGCCCTTCATTTTCAACTTTCAGGATGCTTTTGCCGTCAACTTCCAATGTTGATACAAAGTCACTGGTTAGCTTGCGGTAAGGCGTGTCATCTTTGCTGAGTTGAAACAGTTTTGAATATTTCCAATCGGACATGGGGGATTTCCTGATTTGGGGATTTTACGAGCAACCCGCTCTGCATTTTGGCAAAACTG
>JAESTR010000132.1 GCA_016763495.1 Kordiimonadaceae bacterium | reverse complement strand
TTCCTCCATCTTTGCGGTAAACTCTATATCAACAATTTGCGGAAAGTTGGCTACCAGAGTTTCGTTAACCATAACACCCATTTCGGAAGGTACAAAGCGTTTGCTTTCATTTTTCTTCACATACCCACGGTCTTGGATGGTGCTTAGGGTTGGCGCGTATGTGGAAGGGCGTCCAATGCCAAGCTCTTCCATCTTTTTCACCAAACTTGCTTCAGTGAAACGTGGCGGCGCATCGGTGAAATGCTGTTTTGGCGTAACGGACTGCAAGTCTATTACTTCGCCTTCACTTACGGCAGGTAGCAACTCTTCTTCTTCGTCTTTCTCGTCGTCTTTACCTTCTTGGTAAACTGACAAGAAGCCGTCAAATTGAATAACAGAACCGGTGGTGCGTAATTCAGCAGACTTATCGTTGTTGAAAATTGTGAGCGTGGTACGCTCCAGAACGGCACTTTCCATTTGGCTGGCCACTGTCCGGCGCCAAATAAGCTCGTAAAGTTTCTTTTCATCTGAATCAAGTATCGACGCCATATCGGCAGGCTTACGCATTGGGTCCGTTGGGCGGATTGCTTCGTGCGCTTCCTGTGCATTTTTCGCCTTTGTTTTATAAACACGTGGGCTGGCTGGCAAATACTGCTTGCCGTATCTATCACCAATCATGGCACGGGTGGCGTTTAGGGCTTCGCCTGCCATTGTTACACCGTCTGTACGCATATAGGTAATAAGGCCGGTAACTTCGCCCTTAATAGGTTTACCTTCATAAAGGGCTTGTGCGACACGCATGGTTTTGTTTGCGGCAAAACCAAGTTTACGCGCAGCCTCTTGCTGCATTGTTGATGTTGTAAACGGCGGCTGTGGGTGCCTGCGCGCAGGTTTTTTCTCAACAGAGCTAACTGTAAGTGGTGCGCGGTCAATAAGAGCGGCAGCTTCTTTGGCTGTTACTTCATTTTCTAACGAATATTTACTTAGTTTGTCGCCATTAGTGGCAAACAAGCGGCCTATAAAGCCTTTACTCGCCGAATTTTTAAGAGCTGCTTCGACAGACCAATATTCCCGGGCAGTAAAAGCCTCAATTTCAGATTCGCGCTCACATACAAGGCGCAGAGCTACCGATTGTACGCGGCCCGCTGAACGAGCACCTGGTAATTTACGCCATAATACCGGTGAAAGCGTGAAGCCCACTAAATAATCAAGCGCACGGCGCGCCAAATAGGCATTGACCATTTCGTCGTCAAGTGCTCTCGGCTCTGCCATAGCTTTTAGGATGGCTGATTTTGTGATCTCGTGGAATACAACACGTTTTACATCGACATCTTTAAGCGCGCGCTTTTTGGTCAGTACTTCAAGGACGTGCCAGCTAATGGCTTCCCCTTCACGATCCGGATCGGTCGCCATATATAGTCTGTCACAGCCTTTAACGGCTTTGGCTATTTCGGCGAGCCGCTTGTTTGAATCGCTGTCAACAACCCAGTCCATGGCAAAATCTTCGTCCGGTTTTACAGAGCCATCTTTGGCTGGTAGGTCCCGTACGTGGCCAAAACTGGCAAAGACTTCATAGTCTTTACCAAGATATTTGTTGATTGTTTTTGCCTTAGCTGGCGATTCCACAATAACGACGTTCATGCGCCCGAAAGTCCTTAATTTGGTGCATAAAAGCACAATTTTTGAGAGCTGTACCTGCCTTCACCTAGTTGGAAGAAGGCGGGAATGCAACGAGATTTTTTGTTTTATGGCGAATTTCTACTAAATCGGTTGCCGCTGTGGCGCTTAATATCTCCCATTAACTCTAGTGTCATAAATTCACTGAGCAGTTTTTCAATGGGTGTACCGGACAGCCTCACAATCTCATCAATATGAATAGGATCAGGGCTTAGGAGAGATAAAATAGTGTCTTCTTTATAAGGCGTATTGTGTTCGCTTTGCTTGGGATAGGCTGGCGCTGCATGGCTTTGGCTGTTTTCTTTCGGGGCAAACTGGGAATGTTGCTGCCGCATCGGTCCTCTTGAAGCCCTGAGAAGGGGCATTGACGTCAACTCATTCACAATATCGTCGGCGGTTTGTACGAGTGTGGCGCCGTCTTTAATTAACTGGTTTGCGCCCTGTGCCCTTGGGTCGAGTGGCGAACCCGGGACAGCAAATACTTCACGTCCTTGGTCGGCAGCGAATCGCGCAGTGATGAGGGAACCTGATTTTTTGGCGGCTTCAATTACGAGTAACCCGGCGCTTAAGCCCGAGATGATGCGATTTCTGCGCGGAAAATGCCGTGCCTGCGGCTTGGTGCCGAGGCGCATTTCACTGACAAGCGCTCCGTGCTCAGCTATTTCTTGGTAAAGCGCGCTGTTATCCTGCGGGTAAATAATGTCTACACCTCCTGCAAGGCAGGCGATTGTGCCTTTTGATACGGAAGCTGCGTGTGCCGCAGCGTCAATGCCGCGCGCTAAGCCTGATGTTACGATGATACCAGCGTCAGCCAACCCTTTACATAACAGCCGTCTAAGTTTGATGCCGCTCGCGCTGGCATTTCTCGCACCGACTACCGCAATATTTTGCTGACATAACAAAGTGGCGTCCCCTAACACAGATAATACAGGGGGTGCATCCGGAATGGCCGCAAGCGCATGCGGGTAGGATGGTTCGCCTAAATACAGAAGTGTCGCGCCAAGCGCAGCGTGGGCGGCTATTTCTTTCTCAATCTCTGCGTCTGCAACGAGGCGTATTTTTGTAGGGGCATTTAGTAAATGCCAAATTGCTTCGCTGGCTGAGCCATACACAGATAAAAGTTTTGTAAAAGACACAGGCCCAACGCCCTCGGAGCGGATAAGCCGCAACCGAGCGTGTTTTTCAGCGTCAGATAAAACTGTGTGTGAAGCATCCCCCATAAGTCGGGAGAGTGACCTCGTGGGCGTAGCTTGTCAAACTATGGGTTGAAAAATACGACTATTCGCTTTTTTTCTTTGCGCCAATACGGGGTTCAGTGCCTGTGGTGATGCGACTGATGTTTTCTCTGTGACGTATGAAGATGACCAGCGTCATGAAAGGAACAGGCACCCAATTGAAGCCGCCGTATAAATAGTAGGTGATAAAGGGTGCAGAAAGGGCTGCGACAAGCGCAGCCAGCGATGATATTCTGAGTATACCAGCAGTTACAGCCCAAACAGCGATGGCTGAACCACCAAGGGGCGGTGCAATGGCTAAGAGAGTGCCCATAAAGGTAGCGACGCCTTTACCGCCATTGAGGTTTAGATACAGAGGAAAACAACGGCCAATGAAGGCAGCTGCCCCTGCTAGGACTGCAAACTCCGGCCCTGCGAAATGCCCTGCAACGAATACGGCGATGGCGCCTTAGCCTGCATCTAGTATAAGAGTGGCAAGGGCTAAATCCTTACGGCCAGTGCGCAATACATTGGTCGCACCGATGTTGCCAGAGCCGATGTCACGGATATCACCAAGGCCCGCAAGCTTAGTGAAACCAAGGCCGAATGGCACGGATCCCAGTAAATAGCCCCCAACCAGAACCAACAAAAGTGTAAGTGACATATGCTCTATGCTTCCCGCTTGAAAAGTGTTTCCCCGCCCACAATCGTTTGCCAAACTTGCCCTTGTGTAGGCAGCGTGTCAAATGGTGTGTTTTTGGCGCTGGATGTTAGTTTTTCTGCATCAACAACCCAAGGCTTGTCAGGGTCGAAGATTGTAAGGTCAGCATAACTGCCAACTTCAAGCTTGCCAGTATCTAAGTCAAGCAAGTCAGCAGGTGCAGATGTTAGCGCCCGAATGACATTCATCAACGGTACTTTGCCTGAATGCACGGTGGAAAGCGACATCGAAAGCAAGGTCTCTAAGCCAACAATGCCAGGGTGGGCTTGGGCAAAGGGCAGGCGTTTCACATCTTCGCTTTTTGGGTCATGGTCGCTTACAAGCGTATCAATGGTTCCGTCTGCTAGTCCTGCAATAAGAGCTAACCTGTCTTCCTCGGACCTGAGTGGCGGGCTGACTTTGGCGAAGGTGCGGTAGCCTTCAACTGCATTTTCATTGAGCATCAAATAATGCGGCGCTGTAGAACAGGTGACTTTTGCCCCGCGCTTTTTGGCGATACGGATCGCTTCAACACCATCTCGTGAAGAGATTATAGAGAAATGAATGCGGGAGCCGTTGATGCCGGCTAAACGAATGTCACGGTCAATTTGCAAGGCCTCTGCTGCTGCAGGAATACCAGCGAGCCCAAGGCGTGTTGCAATCTCGCCTTCATGGGCGATACCGCCGCTCGCTAAGCTTTTATCTTCAGGGAATTGTACGATCAGCGCATCAAAATACCCTGCATACTCCAGAAGGCGCAGCATGACTTGGCTGTCACTTACTGGTCTGCGGCAATCAGTGAAGGCAACCGCGCCGGAGCGCTTCATTTGGCCTATCTCTGCGAGTGCTCGCCTTTCAGCCCCTGTGTGGCAGCGCCCATTGGGTATACGCTGACTCTATGGCTGCCAACTGACCTACTACGAATACGCTCTACAATCGGGTCTGTGTCAATGATGGATGTCTGCTCAGGCTGTAAAATAACTGTGGTGACACCGCCTGCTACGGCTGCGCTGACATCAACAGCATGCACCCGCATATCAATGAAACCGGGACAAAGTATCTTGCCTCCACAATCAACGACTGTTGCACCCTGCGGAATTTGTACATCAGCGCCAACGCTGGCGATATGCTCGCCTTTAGTGACAAGGGTGCCGAGCGTGTCCATATTTGTAGCGGGGTCTATAAGACGGGCATTTGTAAAAGCGATTGTCATGCTTTTTTCTCCTCCCGCAGGTGTCTAGTGAGCACATCAAGGCAAGCCATGCGCACCGCTACGCCCATTTCAACTTGTTCTCTAATAGCTGAGCGGTCCATGTCATCCGCGACATCAGAGGCGATTTCAACACCGCGGTTCATTGGGCCAGGGTGCATGACGAGCACATCATCTTTTGCGAAGGCTAGCTTTTCTGACGTTAAGCCCCAGAAGCGATAATATTCGCGGAGGGAAGGCAAAAAGGCGCCTTGCATGCGTTCTTGTTGCAAACGCAGCATCATGACCACGTCAGCATCTCGCAAGCCTTCGTCCATACGGTGAAAGACTTCCACACCAAGGCGGTCAACGTCTTTTGGCAAAAGGGTCGGTGGCGCGACAAGACGCACGCGTGCACCCATGGCATTGAGCAAGTATATATTTGAGCGTGCAACGCGGCTGTGGGCAATGTCACCAGAGATAACAATGGTTTGGCCGTGAATTTTGCCTTTTCGGCGGCGAATTGTTAAGGCGTCAAGCAGTGCCTGTGTGGGGTGCTCTGATCTGCCGTCGCCTGCATTTAACACGGCGCAATCCATTTTCTCTGACAATAGCTTCACTGCGCCGCTATCCGCATGGCGCACCACAAGTGCGTCTGGGTTCATGGCATTCAGTGTGTCGGCC
>JAESTR010000131.1 GCA_016763495.1 Kordiimonadaceae bacterium | reverse complement strand
CGGTCGAGCAGCGCGCCGGTGAGCCGGTCAGAGCCGAAGGTCTCGGTCCATTCGTCGAACGGCAGGTTGCTGGTGACCATGGTCGAGCCACACTCATAGTGGACCTGTCACGGTATTGTACCGCTCCTTTAACCGCATATTATGCGCACAAGGAGAACGACTATGGGAACGAAACATTCAACCGAGTTTAGGCAAGAGGCAGTGCGTGTAGCACTGACCAGCGGCCTTACTCGCAAACAGGTAGCCGCCGATTTTGGTGTTGGGTTTTCGACACTGAGCCGCTGGATACAAAAGGGTCGCCAAGTGGTAGAGGAACCATCGGTTCAATCTGACCTGGAAGCGGAAGTAGCGGCACTGCGTAAAGAGAACCGCCTGCTTCGTGAGGAGAGGGATGTGTTAAAAAAGGCCACCATCTTCTTCGCGGGTCAAAAGCCATGAGGTTTAAATTCATCGAAGACAATCACAGAATGTTGCCGATTGAGCGATTGTGCCAAGTCATGAATGTTAGCGCGCGAGGCTACCGGGCGTATCGGTCACGGCCCATCAGCCAGCGACAACGTGAAGACATGGTTTTGCTGGCCCACATTCGCGAACAGCACCGGTTGAGCCTCAACAGCTATGGCAGGCCGCGAATGACCGAAGAGCTGAAAGAACTGGGACTGAATGTTGGCCACAGGCGTGTGGGCAGGTTAATGCGCGAAAACGCTATATCCGTTGTCAGAACCCGCAAACACAAAGTTACGACCAATAGCAAACACACGTTCACCATTGCGCCTAACCTTTTGGGCCGTAACTTCTTGGCGGATCAGCCTGATCAGAAATGGGTAGTAGACATCAGTTACATCTGGACGCGGGAGGGCTGGCTCTATCTGGCCGTAGTTCTGGACCTGCATTCCCGGCGTGTCATCGGCTGGGCTGTCAGCAGCCGGATGAAACGCGATCTGGCGATCCGAGCCTTGAATATGGCTATTGCCCTGCGCAGACCACAGGGAGGATGCATCCACCACTCTGACCGGGGCAGCCAGTATTGTTCCCACGACTATCAGAAACTGTTGCACCAGCACGGCTTCAAGGTGTCCATGAGCGGCAAGGGTAATTGTTATGACAATGCTGCTGTTGAAACTTTCTTCAAAACCATTAAAGCTGAGTTAATCTGGCGACATTCATGGCATACTCGCAGGGCTGTTGAGGTCGCCATCTTCGAGTATATCAATGGCTTTTATAATCCACGCCGCAAACACTCGGCATTAGGATGGAAAAGCCCCTTGGCTTTCGAACAATTAGCCGCTTAAATGAGAACCGGGAGCGGAACTAAACCGTGACAGGTCCACTATGGGATCCAAAGCTTAAGCTCTCTGTCTCATCATAGCCACCAAAGTGCCTTCCAGTAACGGTCAATGAACCACTGCCATATGACCATGTCGCACCTAGTATGGCACTTGTTTCTGGATATCCGAGTGCCGTTGAGAGAACTGTACCGTCTTTATCTCTTTCTTCAAATTCCGTTACATATTGCACGGCGCCGTTCAGAGTGAGAGCACCCATATCACCAAGGTCAATATCCCATTTTAATTCTGCATCGATACCGCGAAAAATCTCGCTTCCCACATTAATAAAGCTAAGAGGAGCAAACCCTGTAATCGCGCCAGTTATGGCAGAGCGTAAAACGCGAGGATCATTTGGGTTGGCCTCAAGTATCTCCTGAGCCCTTTCTCGCTCAATTTTATCGGTGAACTCGAAAGAGAAATAGTCAACACTTAAGCTCAAGCCATCTGCAGGTGTTAAGACGAAGCCTACCTGATAATTTTCCGAGCTTTCCGGCTGCAAGTCAGGTGATCCAACAATCTGAGTTGAGAAAGTTACAGGGTCAGCAGCAGGTGTTAAAGGGTCATCAACGCGAGCGCTGCTGCTTGTCGTGGCCCCAAATTCCACTAATTCAGGAGACCGGAACGACGTGCCATAAGTAGCACGCAATAGGATTGCATCATTAGGCGCCCATGTCAGTGCCACCTTAGGGTTTAAGGTGTCAGTGCCACCTGAGAAACGCTCATATCGCAGCGCAAGCTGCATATTTATCGCCTCAGTAATAGGAACCGATGCTTCGGCAAAAACCGCCGCCGTGTTTCGAGCAACAAAGCTATCGTTATCCTGCCCCACCGCCAATAAATCACCTGCTTCAGTGAAAGGATCCACATCTTGATCAAGTGTCTCACGGCGATATTGGCCGCCTAAAGCAAGCTCAACAGGCCCTGCATCGGTGGAAAACAGCTCACGCGACACCACAGCATCAGCTACATAAATCTGCTGCTTAGCCCTTAAGGTTGCATCCACCGAAAACAGGTCAAAAACCTCAGGTGCATTGAATGCCTCATCTCCGGGGTTAGCCGTCAAAGCAGATGCAAATGGGTTAAAAGCACCAGTAACCAAGGCTTGCTGGAAAGCGGACCGGGATACATCAGGCCGACGCCGTTCATACGTAGAGGTAGAATAAGTTAAACTAACATCCCAAGACCAATCCGACACCATACCCGAGGCACCCGTAGCACCATATCAATGTCTGCACGCAGGCCTCTATCGGGGCCAATTTGCAAGAAAGGAAAGCCAATCGCAAAAATATCAGCACCACCGCTTATCGGTGCAAATGGATTTTGCGGATGCGAACCAGGTATGAACAGAGGATTGGAGGCATCTTGCAGTGGCAAGGATGCCGGGCTGTGTAAATTAGAGTGCACATTAGCGTATGCTACTTCTGCAAAAATCTGCAGGTCTTCATTCACATCATACGTGGCAGTGGCATAGCCTTGAATTCTTTCGGATGAAGCCACCAGCCCCTGATAGGGGGCAATCGCGATGTCACAAATCGCAGGTAATGTGCCAAGCCCTCCAGGCAATGTTGTAAAGGCAACCGGTGCGGCCGGCCGCAATGCAGTGTCCGCTAGTTCGCCACACTGACCTTCAACCACTGGTGCTGCCCCAAAAGCCGCAGGAATAAAGAACGTCATAGGATAACCAATGCCAATGTTGCCAGCATCCCGCGTAAACGAACGGTCTTCGCCGTTCAACTGGCCGCGGTCAAAGTATGACACTGCCGCCATCAGGTGCAGGTCCCCAAACTGCTCGCCGAACTTGGCTTCGACCGTATAGTCGTCATACGCGCCTTCAGTAACACTTGAATAACCGCCCTCCAATTCCAAGCCGACAAAATTACGGTCAGTTACAAAGTTAACCACACCGCCCACAGCATCAGCCCCGTACAAAGACGCTGCGCCGTCTTTAAGTATTTCTACGCGCTGGATAGCAATTTTAGGTACAAGACTGTTAACGTCAACTTCTCCGCTCGCCGTACCAGTAGAGACCTGACGCCGACCATTCAGTAACACCAATGTACTTAGGTTACGCACACGCACCCGAGCTGCTCCAACCGAACCGCCTGCATTAAACGACCCATTGACAAAAGATGAGGATAAAGAAGGCTGGAAGCGCACCAAGTCACCAATATCATTGATACCATTCTGCTCTAGCTCATCTGCCGACATAATCGACAAGGGCGCCTTTGATGTAAAGTTAGTGGACTTAAAGTAGGAGCCAACAACAACTACCTCTTCAAGCTCCAGAGCATCATCACTAGCAGCGCTGTCTTGTGCAACCAAAGGACTTGTTGCTAGCAAGATTGAACTTAAGAGCGTAGATGCCCCCAGGCTATTTGCTTGGCTAATCCTATCATTTTTAATCATTTTTCTTCTCCCCGGTTTATTAATCCAGACCAGTCACCTCATGGGCGTTTTTAAATGATGCCGCTAGGGCTTCCTCACCACTGGTATTGGATGAAGGTATTTGGAGTTGGCGCCTACCCCTGTCGTCTAGCCGACACCCTTTTAAAAAAATTAAACCGCAAACCGACAGCAGTGCGTTTAGATATTTATCAGTCGAGTACGGCGCCCGTAGTAGCGGATGAAACATGTTTCCTATATCGCCCAAGGAAACCACGCGGCACATCTTTAACCACGGGTGTCAACGATTTTAGACGCGCCTCGATTACGGACGGTGCCACTTCTAGCGTTAGCGAACGGGCCTGTACATCAATCGTGATCATATCGCCATCCTCCACAGCGGCTATTGGCCCACCGCGAGATGCTTCAGGTGAAATATGCCCCACGCTTGGTCCGGATGTACCGCCTGAAAAGCGCCCATCAGTAATAACTGCCGCCTGTAATCCACCCATTTTCACAGCAGCCGTAATGCCTAACATCTCTGGCATTCCAGGGGCCCCTTGAGGCCCTAGATAACGCAGTACAATCACATGAAACTTCTTTATTTTATTTTCGAAAATGGCCGCCATTGCTGCTTCTTCAGTATCAAAACAAATGGCTTCTCCAGTGAACAGCATTTGGTCTGGCCTAACGCCAGCCTGCTTAATAACTGACCCTTCTGGCGCAAGGTTCCCTGTCAAAACAGCGATACCGCCGTCATGGCGAAATGGCTTATCTCTCGCTGGTATAACTTGCTCATTGGTTATTTTAGCACCCGCAACAATATCCCCAATTGTACAACCAGCTACACTCAAACAGGTCAAATCTAAATCATCCTGCATAACCTTAAGAACTGCAGGCATACCGCCAGCCGCCCACATGTCCGTAACACCCCAAGGTCCATTTGGGCTTATTGCCAACAAGGTGGGAACCTTACGGCTGTACTCTTCGAAAACCGATAACGGCAGCTCCAGCCCCAAGCTGTGTGCAATGGCGGGCAAATGCAATGTTGTATTCGTTGAACCACCAATCGCCATATTCATAACAACCGCATTGATCAATGCGGCTTTAGTGACGACTTTCCCGAAAGTCAGGTTTTCATCCACCATCTGTACGATGCGTTCGCCAGTTTTTCGCGCGTAAATCAGTTTATCAGAATGAAATGCGGGAACGTTAGATGAGCCAGGTAAACAAATACCCATTGCTTCTGCTAGGCACTGGAATGTGTTTGCCGTGCCCATAATTTCACACGCCCCACAACTGGCACAAGTGACTGTTGCATGGAGGTTTTCCGGGTCATCCATATAATCGCCATGATCAATACTTCCCGTGTATCCAGCCTTATTGCGAATATCATACATGCCCGGCCCGCCCGCCAAATATATAGAGGGCATATCAAGCCGCGCCGCAGCCATCATCATGGCGGGATTTATTTTATCGCAGCTGGCGATCATCACCAAACCATCAAACCGCTGCGACCTCACATGCGTTTCCACAACATCCGCGATCAAGTCGCGCTGCGCCAAAATATATCGCATTCCGTCATGGCCCATTGCAATACCATCGCAGGGCGCGGGCACATTAAATTCAACAACCTCACCGCCGGCGGCCAACACACCTGCCTTCACCCTGTCAGCTAACTGCGACAGATGCGAATGCCCTGTTGTTAGCTCCGAGTGTGAGTTTGCAATAGCGATGAGTGGCTTTTTTTTCATCTCTTTGGTTTCCATGCCCACACCACGAAACAAACCGTCCCTAAAAATGTCCATCACAGGGTTACCACTTTGATAAAGCACTGCGCTCTTTTTCACTGTCATGGTGCTGGGCCTTTCGCCGTTGTTTGCATGTTCGGCATAAAATTAGGCGCTTCCAGGCGGCAGAGGTCTCGCTTAGCCGACAGGCCCAGAAAAAAACGCTCTGTAAAGTTACAATATACGCCACCAGCAAACATTTGACCTGCCCCAGCACTGGGCATCCTCTGCCTACCGCAAGGTACGCTGGTTTTTACGAAAAAATTCAATATACTAGGAGCAAGTTCAGCATGATTGATTGGCAAAAAATGAGCGATATAACCGGAGGTGGGTGGATACATAATTTATCACAGCATGTACGTGCCGCCGTCCGAGATGTCATGCAGCTCAAAAGTGTAGAAAACAAGCAGGCAATATTTCGCCAAGGCGAAGACAGCACCATCCTGTATGAGAT
This sequence comes from Kordiimonadaceae bacterium, assembly GCA_016763495.1. Next base: position 2,558 of record JAESTR010000131.1, on the reverse strand, counting down.
CGTTACGGGCCAAGTTTTGATAACGCACCTGTCTATTGACGGAGAAGAATCCCTCGTAACTATTTTTGGCCCCAATGATTGTGTTGGTGAGCAAGGCTTGATCGATGGTCTGCCAAGGTCAAACTCAGCATCGGCCTACGGTGATTGCACCCTTCGCACACTAACAAAACCTACATTCCAAACCCTGCGACAACAATTTCCGGAGATTACAGAAAACCTCCTACAGCTAGTATCCCGGCGCTTCAGAATGTCGCTTCAGCTAGGCGCAGAAGTATCCAGCTTCCCCCTACGAACAAGAATTCTACGGCGGCTCTATCTGCTTGCAAAAGCGCATGGGGAAAGCGTTGATGGCACCATTAAAATTAACTTTAAGCTCTCTCAAACCGACATGGGGAAGTGGGTGGGATACTCGCGGCAAAGCGTGAACACAGAGATTCAAAACATTGAAAATGACGGTCTCATTCAAAGTACAACAAACGGTCTGATAATTACCGACATAGAAGCGACTCAAGAGGAATTAGGCGAAGACGAACTAATTCCTTACCACGAACCCGATGCCGTGGATTAGCCACCCTGCTGCTCAATCACCGTCCGCGCACCTGTCAAATAACTCTGGCAGCCAGTGCTAATCACTGTGTCGATATAACCAGCAATGAACCGCGCACCCATCATATGGGTCATTTGAATTTGCTCAGAGGTTTGTGCTAGAATTCCTAAGTGTTTATCGCTGGCGTTCACCTTCTGCGCTACTTCCATAAGTGTGGAAATCACCATCGGGTTATCAAAATCCATCGCATGCCCAAGGCTAGTAGACAGGTCCGCTGGGCCAACAAAAATCACATTTAAATTTTCATCCATCAAAATCTCATCCAAATTCTCAACGGCTTCTTTTGTCTCGATTTGAGCGATACTTAAAACACTATTATTTGCCTGCAAAATTTGTGTGGCCACTGCATCCCCCAGAACAAAACCCATGTTTTTAGTCGGCGCTAAACCACGCGATCCTTTAGGAGGATAATAAAGTGCTTCTTTTAGCGCTTTTGCATCCGCCGCAGAGTTAACCATCGGCGCAACAATACCTGCCGCTCCATTGTCCAAAAACCGGCCAATAGTGCGCGGTTCAATTTGCGGTACACGCACCAAGGCTGTACAGTCCTCTCGCTCAGCCGCTAACGCCAAACCCGGGATATCAAGATCGCTCACATACCCATGTTCAGCATCAAAAATAATAAAATCCGCACCGGTAGATGCAGCCATTTGCGCTAGGCACACATCTGAGTATGGGGAGAATAGCCCGAACACAGTTTCCCCTGCGTTCAAACGGTCCAGTAAAGTACATGTGCTCATGATATAAATTCCTGTCCTTTGAAGCGACCTACCTCTTGCAATAAGTATGTGCCCAAGGAAGCAGCTTCATTTCTTGGGCCAACCGCCAGCGACACCTGACAGAACTAAATCCCGTCAGCGTCACGGTAGTCGCATTGTAATTCAATGAAAAATTGGCGCAGCTATTTAACCGCCGCCAAAAAGGTCTTCAATTGAGCAGGAATTTCCCCTTGCTCAACACGCGTAAACTTGGCTGTGCGCCCAAAAAGAGAGATCCCGATATAGCCGCGCATTTCCAGTGTTTCCCCTCCTTTATCAAGAGAGAGCTTTGCATCATATGTTTTGCCGTTATTGGGATCATAGACTGAGCCATTATTCCAACGGTTTTTCCTTGCGGAATATTCAAAGCCTTGCAAGAAAACCATCCCGACAAGCGGCCGACTACGCAGCTCTTCGTCAGGATTTTTGACATCCACCTGTCCTCCGCCATTTTTCCTCCACACAGTTCGGCCGTCTATACTGTCTTTGGTTCGTGATAGCTGGATAATAGTCGCCCTGTTTTTATCCCAATATAATCCCTCAAAGGCGTGCTTTGCACTCATAGAAGCCGCGTTAGCCCCCACAGAAGCAAATAACAACAGTCCCAAAAACAGATTTTTCATACCGCACTCCATGTCACTAAACGCGACCTATCCGGCGACCAATATCTAAGGCTCGCCATTTGTCTATAGCCAGTATCAAAACACGTTTTTAAAAAACCAATTGTCGCCGAACCGACACCAATGAATTTTGTCTGAAAATCGACACCATTGCTGCCCTGCCAACTCTAGGACCGCCTGCCAACAGAGAAAATACGATACGACTGTCGGGCATCTTACACCTGAACGTCACCCCGCCCCACACTATAGCGCCTTATTTAAAGCCCTAGCATTGAGAGGTGTAACGAGTGCCCGCCGCTCCGTAGCTAACCGTTTTGAAAGGAAATCATATGAAAAAAATAGGCATAATTGGTGGTATGGGGCCCGCTGCAACAGTGGACTTCTTGAATAAAATCATCGCGCTAACGCCCGCTAATCGTGACCAAGACCATATCCCCCTCATCATTGAGATGGCCCCTCAAATACCGGACAGGACCAACTATCTACTTGGGCGAGGAGCTGATCCGCTGCCATATTTACAAGAGTGTTGTCAGAAATTGGAAACCAGTGGAGCTGAGGCAATCTGTATGCCTT
>JAESTR010000130.1 GCA_016763495.1 Kordiimonadaceae bacterium | reverse complement strand
GGCGCTCCCCGCGCATTCCAGCATAGCCGCTTCAATTGCCTCTTCCGGTGATTGTCCGCCCCACATAACGAACTGGAACACCGGGTAGAAGCGTTCGCACTCCCCAAGCGCTGTTTCCACCATGGTAACCAAATGGTCTTCTCCAATTCCCCCTAACATGGGGTCATTAGCAAGGCTTGCATGGCGGTATAATAATGCATTTTCTTCTGACCAATATTCAAAATGGCCAATCCACATCCGTTCGTTAATCATACCGATCGTCTGATAAACATCAGGCATCCGGCCTTCTGGTACTTTCAAGTCAAACAAGCACGCGAATTGTAGTGTTTTAAAGTCTTCACGCCAAAACACACGTAGTTGGAGGTCTGTATACTCCCCCGAGATAAACATGGTTAATTCGTCGTCGCCTTGGCGTTCTACTGCCCAGTCATTTGCACCGGCCAATTGCTCGGCCATATCTACTGGATTTACGCTACTTGTATCAGAGTGCCCGGTATTAAGTGACGTCACCTCTAATCCCCCTGGAGTGCTGCTTCGAGATGTTACTACTGGACGATGAACCAGCAGAGACATTTGCTAGTCAGCGCCTAAACTTATTTAACCAAAACCACGAAATATAGATCGTCCTCGTTTGATCAACACTAAATATAGTGTGCCTACAGTCTTTCCCAGAGGCAAGGAAATATTAGTTAATATTGAAAATATCTGTGGATTTAACTGTGGAAAACTTGTTAAACTCTGCATTCGAATGCAGCTATTTTAGGCGTGAAAACAGCTTGTTACAAAGGCTTTCTAAAGTTTTGATTCTGTGGATATTAACTTTACGCAAAACTGCCGTTTTAGCGGCTATTTGTTAACTTTCTTCTTCAAAATCTCAATTTCAGCCCGTAAATCATCATTTTCATCACGTGCTTTTTCGACCAAATCGCGCACAATTTCAAACTCTTTACGTGAAACAAGGTCCATACCGGCCAACTGTTTATCAAGCCACGCACGATAAACATCTTCAAATTCGCCCTTAATGCTATGGGCTGCGCCTACAGCACCAGTGGCCAATTTAGCCATATCATCCATGAATTTGTTAGTCGTTTGCATCGGGCTTTCCTTCTTTCGAGCGACACATCGCTTGCGGCAGGATTTTCACCCACCACGCTGATATGGGCTAATCACACCGCAAATGCAATGGGCGAGTTGTCGCATCATTTTGGGGCTAAAATTCTCACCCCTCGCAGACAACCGGGCAAAGTCGGTGTAAAAACCAAGCTATATTATGAATGATTTTTCCGTTTTCAATATCATTTTTGGCAAACACAAATCCACTATCAAGAAGCACACTCTCATGCGTCCATGTGATTTTGGCGATAAAATTATCCATGGTAAAACTCCCAGCGTGCCTGCGAACAAGTTCTATTTTATCAATTGTGGAAAAACGGATGAGTGTCTCCCTGCCATGAAAAAGCTGAAAATGAACACCCTTTGTATCTATCAGATATTTACCGTGGCCATGACTAAAATGCATGTCTTTGGTGTATGCCGAACTATAGGACTTCCATACTGAGGCCTGCCCCTGACTTAAGTGTCCCCATAAAGTCGCTATATTGCCCATCTACCGAAACCAACATCCCACCTATTCATAGACAAGGCATTATAGCACAGTCTTTGATGCTGCCCTCCACAACTGGGACACAGGCCTGCATAACTTGGTGTGTAGTGGCATACTTGATGCTTTCACTTGACAGAAGGGTGCCGCGCAGCATGATGGCGCAAACTATTGAGGATTCTATTGATGTTAGCAATTGTAGCCGCCGGTATTTTAACCTACCCGCAAATTGACCCTATCCTCGTGGAATTTGGGCCAATTGCCATTCGCTGGTACAGCCTTTCATATATAACGGGCATAATCTTCGCTTGGTGGTACATTCGCCGGCAAGCAGCTAAGCCCCGCGCTGCCATGTCAGCTACGCATATTGATGACTTTATCACTTGGGCAGTTTTTGGTGTCATCCTTGGCGGGCGCATCGGCTATGTTTTATTCTATAACTTCAGTGGTTACATGCAGGAGCCACTTGCAATATTACGTGTCTGGGATGGCGGCATGTCATTCCATGGCGGATTCGCGGGCGTAGTACTTGCCGTAATTTTATATTGCAGGAAATACCGCCTCGACCTAATGCGCGTATCTGATTTGGTGGCAACAGTTAGCCCCATTGGTTTACTTGTGGGCCGCCTTGCTAATTTCATCAATGGAGAACTGTGGGGTCGCCCAACGGATGTGTCATGGGCGATGGTTTTTCCCGCTGACCCAACAGGCCTTCCGCGCCACCCAAGCCAATTGTATGAAGCCCTCGGCGAAGGCCTGATCCTTTTTATCATCTTGCAATATCTGTATCATAAAACCCGTATCGCCAAAGATATGCCGGGTGTGCTTGCTGGCATTTTCATCGGCGGCTATGGTTTAGCCCGCATATTGGTCGAGTTTGTACGCGAGCCAGATGCGCACCTTGGATTGATGGCAGGCGTTTCTCGCGGGCAGCTTTTGTCTATACCAATGTTCCTACTAGCCGCATGGCTGATCTCAAAAGGCCTACGTCACAAAGCCAGCCTTCGCGCTAAAGGCAAAAAAGCCGAGGCTTCTCATAAAAAACACCCTTCCAGTAAAAAGCGGGCTGCAAAAAAATGAGCACACCCCTAAAAGAACAATTATTAAGCCAGATCGCAGCAGACGGCCCCATAACAATGTCCGACTATATGGCCCAGTGCCTGATGCACCCCAAATACGGCTATTATCAGCAAGAGCGGATTTTTGGGGTAGATGGTGACTTTATAACCGCCCCTGAAGTCAGCCAAATGTTTGGCGAGATGGTTGGCCTATGGCTCGCTGATCGCTGGATCAAGATGGGCAAACCTAATCCTGTGCATCTTATAGAGTTCGGGCCCGGCCGCGGCACGCTTATGGCAGACATGCTGCGCGCCATTTCCCCCGTTGAAGGCTTTGAAGACGCAGCCAAAGTGCATTTTATAGAGACCAGCCTGCAATTGCGAGAGCTGCAAAAGGACCGCGTGCCAAATGCCAAATGGCATGACAGCATGGAAACGCTGCCCGCAGGGCCCAGTCTAATTATCGCAAACGAGTTTTTTGACGCACTGCCTATTCACCAATTTGAAAAACATGCGGATGGTTGGCTCGAGCGCCGGATCAATGCCGAAGAGGAAAGTTTCACATTGGTATTAACACCGCCCTCAGCGAAGTTTGCGCTCTGCTCGCCAGATCTTCATGACAACCCTGTTGGCAGTGTGATGGAAGTATGCCCGGGCGGCATCACTATTGCTGGTGATATTGCGCGCCGTATAAGCGAGCACAGCGGTGCAGCCCTAATCATCGACTATGGCCATAAAAAATCGGCTATTGGGGACACGTTTCAGGCACTAAAAAACCATGCCTATGCAGACCCTCTGGCGGAGCCCGGCAAAGCAGACATCACCGCGCATGTTGATTTTGATAAACTCGCCACAGCCGCCGCAGAACAAGGTGCCGTTGTCGTTGGCCCAGCAGCACAAGGCCTATTTCTTATGGCTCTTGGCATTGGTGCACGCGCGCAGCAACTTTCAGAGGCGCTTGATACTGTCGGGCAACAGAGAATTCTGTCTGAGCTGAAGCGCCTAACCGCAGGGGAAGGCATGGGAACCCTCTTTAAAGTACTGGCTATACAAAGTTCAGACTTACCTGAGGCCCCAGGTTTTTAGGCAGTATAAGCCACGGGTATAAAATCAAAAAACTCTCTGCAAATAATACACTTTGCAAATATAGTGGATTTGGGCAGTTTCCCAAAACTGATCAGCCGCCAAACTTCCTAGCTTGCAACCACATCAGTCAGGCTGCTGATCAGGGGAAATAGACACTCGCCACAGGGGGGAATTCCATCTAAGGAAGGGTTATACACCACTTGAAACATACAGCTGTGACACCTAACACAGATTTACCGAATAGATGGCCCATGGTCGCAATGATATAGGCAGTATTATCCAAGGGATCGGAAATTTAACTCTTTCAGCCACCACGCAGGCAAAAATCCACTTTATATTAATCAAATTGGCTGCACTATATTATAGTGAACTATATCGTTTGTATTTTATGCGTTTGGACCGAAAATAATGAAGACCGCCTGCCGCTGCCCCTCTTTTGCTTTGCCGCATGCTTTCATGGGGAAATGCAGTGGCGTTTCTGAAGGCATCTATGCAAGCTTAAACTGTGGCCCTGGGTCAGAAGATAATCCTGAGAATGTTGCAGAGAACCGCCGTAGGGCCGCTCATCATATTTCTGGCAGTGCAGACACACCTATGGTGTCTTGTTATCAGGTCCACGGTGTTAACGTTATTGAAGTGACCACTGATTGGGGCGATGACAGGCCCAAAGCGGATGCAATGGTTACAAAAGAGCGCGGCATAATATTAAGCATTCTGACCGCTGACTGCGCCCCGGTGATATTTGCTGACGAGCAAGCTGGTGTCATTGGTGCAGCCCATGCCGGGTGGAAAGGTGCTCTGAGCGGAGTCCTCGCAAATACAGTTAAAGCAATGGTGAAACTTGGTGCAGAACGCTCAAGGATCAGGGCTGCCATTGGCCCTTGCATTCATCAAGAAAGCTATGAAGTAGAATCTGATTTTCGGTCTCACTTTGCCGATATTGATTCTGGCTTTGCCAGCTATTTTCAGCGAGGAAAAGACATTGAGCATTATCATTTTGATTTGCCTAGTTTCGTCAAATCTCAGTTAAAGCGGGAAGCCATTGACCATGTGTGGACCGCTCGGCCCGACACATATATTAGCGACGACCATTTTTCATACAGGCGTTCTACCCATCGGCGTGAAATGGACTACGGCAGGCAACTATCCGGCATCATGCGCCCAGTCGTTAATCTAAGACACCCATAAAAAAAATTGGCGCGTGCCAAGGGCTTATTTCACGACCTTCAGTCCGCATGAAGCCAAGTAAATGTAATGATATTTCACCCTATAACTCAGTCTTAAAGGCATCAATTTTATCCTGATTTAAAAATGATACCCATATTACTTACTTTACTTCCTCCACAAAAGCATATGGCACCTTTACACTGCAGCCCTGCCCTGATAAAGCTCCGCTCATAGCTTAATCTTCATGGGCACGGAGGCCATAAATACGTATGAAGATTCTTACTGGAAATTCAAATCGAGAACTTGCAGAAGCGATAGGCGCATATTTAAATATCCCTCTCGCAAAGGCATCCGTTAAGCGCTTTTCTGATCAAGAAGTATTTGTGGAAATCCACGAAAATGTGCGCGGCGAAGATGTTTTCATTGTGCAGCCCACTAACTTCCCGGCAAATGACCATATGATGGAATTGTTGGTATGTATCGACGCTTTGCGCCGCGCATCAGCACGCCGTATCACTGCTGTAATTCCCTATTTTGGCTATGCAAGGCAAGACAGAAAACCGGGGCCGCGTACGCCAATTTCTGCCAAGCTTGTCGCTAACCTTATTACAAAAGCTGGTGCGGACAGGGTCTTGACCATTGATTTGCATGCTGGGCAAATTCAGGGCTTCTTTGATATCCCAACTGATAACCTGTATGCCATGCCGGTTCTTGTGCGGGACATGAAAGAAAAATACCCCAATAACAATGTAACAATCGTATCGCCTGATGTTGGCGGCGTTGTTCGTGCCCGGGCCTACGCTAAACGCATGGATGCGCCCATCGCCATCATCGATAAACGCCGTGAACAAGCGGGTGAAAGCGAAGTAATGCATATTGTTGGTGAAGTAGCCGGCACTGATTGTATTTTGGTTGATGACATTGTTGATAGCGCTGGCACTTTGTGTAATGCATCCAAAGCCTTGCTGAATGCGGGTGCAACATCAGTTTCTGCCTATGTGGCACACGGTGTATTATCTGGCCCCGCGCTGGACCGCCTCAGAGATAGCGGCATGGACGAAGTGGTAATTACGGACAGTATTCGCCCAACTGACGGCGTGAACGAGCATGCCAAAATACGGGTTGTGACAGTGGCACCATTACTCGCAGAAGCCATGAACCGTATTGCCCACGAAACAAGTGTTTCTAGCCTATTTGATTAATCGCGGGTAGTGCACCAGGCGCTGTCGTGGTTCAAAAATTCTAAGAAGGTCAGCCAATTGGTTGGCCTTTATCTTTTATGCGACACATTGTTATCCGCACACATTAACAATGTTTGTTTTCTCCTCGGGTTTTTTCAATGGGTACCACAACTGAAAGTCTCGGAAATCAAACACAATATCTTGCGCCATCAACACATCAGCGCCCAAAATCAAAAGCGGAGCATCCATATACCCCGTTAACATGCGCGAATCTATGTCGATCCGGGCAACAGTCACATCACCTATTTCCCACCCGTTAATAGTCAGATTTTTGATATGAAGCGAAGAATGCGTATCAGGGTAAGGCCTCATGCCACGAGAGACCTTTACGACTTCGCCTTTGCATCCCATGTCGGCAGCCAAAAATATGTCATACGCCGCCATGTTAACCACTGACCGACTGTAACCAGAAGCAATCAATACAGACACCTCTAGCTCGCCTAGTTTAAAGTCGCTAACGATACTGGCGTTAGCGTTAGGGTGGCCAGTAAGTAGTCCCCATTCTGTTCGGTCTAAAACACCTGAATTCGCATAGATTTCTACAGTCTCGGCTTTCTGCCTGATATGCAGCAGCCTTCCGCGGAACGCATCAAACCCGATAAGACCTCGAACGATCGGTTCATCAAAACCCTGCCGATAGGGATATAAACCAACCATATGGTTCTCGACATCTATACCTGCTACAAAAAAATGGCCGATCCACGCATAAGGCACTCGTTTAAAACCGCTAGACGTCAAATGCCGGAGACTGCTAACACGACTCACCTTAGCCTGCATCAACACGATATCAGAACTCACAATAGCACTACGGCCGGCACCAGAATCAAACAGCAGCATGTGATCAGATGGAGGCGATGTTGAAACGGGCAAATAAACCCTGCCGTATTTATCTTTTGTGAAGGATACTTGTGCGGCTTCTGAGCTAGCAGAATATCCATGCCCTATACCCGCTATTAATACACCAGCCAATATTCTAGCCGATATATATTTAGCCACCTGTGGTACCCAGTAAGACCTTCGAATGGATAGTGCCATGAAACCCCCTTTTCCCAACACCGGTAATAACCTCATAAAACTATATGCTTTTCGTTTAGTCAATATAAAGAAATAGTATTACATACCATCAATAAATGAGGCACATCAAATTTCTACCTTCAGCCCGCCTCAACCGGTGATCTAGCGAAGATATGGCGATGACCTAAAAACCAATCCAACAATGATTTCATCTAGCTGGTGAGAGCAATTCATCGCGGCTATTCGCCAACGTTTTTGTTATGCTAAAGGCAAATAAACAATCGATATGGCGACAAACACACCACAGGCCCTGTATTCGGTCTTTATTTCTTGCATTCCCCTAGGATTCGCGGTACATCCCGCCGACTCAAATGGCATAGACCATATGAGCAATCCGCCCTTGCATCCCTGGAGGAAGCGGCGGTCGGTGGTTAGATAGTCTGACTACTGAACAAAAGTTTGGAGAAAGTGAATGGCTAAAACCATCACAATCGAAGCATCACTGCGTGAAGGAGTTGGCAAGGGAGCCTCTCGTGCAACACGTCGTGCTGGCTTTATACCTGCTGTAATTTACGGCGACAAAAAAGACCCAGTATCAATCCAGATTAAAATGAACCATATCGTTCGTTTGCTTAACCGTGGTGGCTTTATGTCACACACGTACAAGATTGATGTAAAAGGCGAAACAGCAAACGTTTTGCCTCGTGATCTGCAACTGCACCCTGTGTCAGATGTTCCGTTGCACATTGATTTCCTTCGCTTGGCCAAAGGCGCGACTATCGTTATGTCTGTACCAGTACGGGTTATCGGCGAAGAAGAATGTGAAGGCCTTGCTCGCGGCGGTGTTATCAATCACACACGTCACGAAATTGAACTGAACGTTCCTGCTGATGCTATCCCTGAGTTTATCGAAGTTTCTATCGCTGGCCTCGACCTTGGCGCTGCGGTTAAAATTTCTGATGTCACTCTGCCTAAAGGCGTTACACCAACAATCACTGACCGTGACTTCACGATCTGCGCGATTG
>JAESTR010000129.1 GCA_016763495.1 Kordiimonadaceae bacterium | reverse complement strand
TTTCCATGCTGCCTATAGCCCTTGTCCTGCTGGCGATAGCAGCGAGCGTTGAGGCACCAACAGCCGACTTCGTTATTCAAGCGGGATATGGTGGTGCACTCGGGCAGCAGCTTTATGGTTTGATTAATAGCCTAACAGAAGGTGTGAATATTGTAGCGCCGTCTTGGGCTGTTGGCATTGCATTTGTTGTGCTGGGGTTGCCTGCATATGCTTTCTCGCTGGGGCTTACTAAACAGGAGTGGCAGGCTATTGGCGCGCTAATTAAGGCCGCCATTGTGACTACTGTGGCCGGCATTCAGTGGCTATTGCTCACTGTTTGGAGCGGTGTAAAGAGTAGTGTTTTAGCCGCTGCACGTTTGATGTTCCGCCGGGAGGACAGTGAAGAAGACGAATATGAAGAGCGCGTGGAGCCTGCCGCCACTGCTGCAGAAGCTCGAGCAAAACGCCGTATTATTGTCGAAGCAGATACGCGCGAAGCAATTGATCCTGCAAGTAAACGCGTGAAACCACCAGAAAAACCGAAACGAGGCAAGCGCGAGATTAAAGAGGCGCAAAAAACGCTCGATTTCGGTGACGGTAGTGATTTTGTCTTGCCACCGCTTGATTTATTGACTGTCCCACCGCCCGCTGAAAAACTGAGCAAAATGGGTGCTGATGCGCTGGAACAAAACGCCCGCATGCTTGAAGGTGTGCTGGACGACTTTGGCGTGCAGGGTGTTATTAATGATGTGCGCCCAGGCCCTGTTGTGACGTTATATGAGCTTGAGCCCGCGCGTGGTGTAAAATCATCCCGCGTGATTGGCCTCGCTGACGATATAGCCCGCTCTATGAGCGCTATTTCTGCCCGTGTGGCCGTTGTGCCGGGTCGTAATGCTATCGGTATCGAGCTACCAAACACGGACCGCCAAACTGTGTTGCTGCGCGAGTTGCTGGCATCCAAAGATTATGAAACAACGAAGGCGCGCTTGCCTGTGGTGCTGGGTAAAGACATTGGCGGTTCGCCAGTGGTGGTGGACCTCGCAGGTATGCCGCACTTGCTTGTGGCGGGGACCACGGGTTCCGGTAAGTCGGTTGGCATCAATACAATGATTTTGTCGCTGCTGTACCGTCATAATCCGGATAACCTTCGCTTCATCATGGTTGACCCAAAAATGCTAGAGCTGTCCATTTATGACGGCATCCCGCATTTGTTAACGCCAGTTGTGACAGAACCGAAAAAAGCGGTGGTCGCGCTCAAGTGGGCGGTGCGCGAGATGGAGCAACGCTATAGCAATATGTCCAAGCTCGGCGTGCGCAATTTGGCCGCCTTCAATAAACGCATTAATGAAGCCAAAGCGAATGGCGAGCAGCTGACACGCGAAGTGCAAACCGGCTTTGACAAAGAAACCGGCCAACCTGTGATGGAAAGCCAAGAGTTTGACTTTGCACCCTTGCCCTTCATTGTCATCATCATCGACGAAATGGCTGACTTGATGCTGGTAGCAGGTAAAGATGTTGAATCTACAGTGCAGCGGCTTGCGCAAATGGCGCGGGCAGCAGGCATTCACCTCGTGATGGCGACCCAGCGCCCTAGTGTGGACGTAATCACTGGTACGATTAAAGCCAACTTCCCGACACGTATCAGTTTCCAAGTAACGTCAAAAATTGATAGCCGTACCATCCTTGGTGAGCAAGGTGCCGAGCAGCTGCTTGGTATGGGCGACATGCTCTATATGGCGGGTGGCGGTCGTGTTACGCGGGTGCACGGGGCATTTGTGTCTGATAACGAAGTAGAAGATATTGTAAACCACCTGAAACGCCAAGGCGCTCCAGACTATCTGTCTTCTGTAACGGAGGAACCTGAAGAAGGCTTTGACAGCCCGTTCATCCCCGGTCCAGCTCAAACAGACGAAGATAAGGCCAACAGCCTTTATGATCAGGCCGTGAATATTGTACTGCGGGACCGGCGGGCGTCCACAAGCTATATCCAGCGACGCTTGAAAATTGGCTATAATAAAGCCGCGTCCATTATAGAGGATATGGAAGCACAAGGCGTTATCAGTGGGCCAAATCACAAGGGCCAACGCGAAATATTGGTGCCTGAACGTGAAGATGAATTTGGATAAAAACTGGCTACGAGCCAGTGGTAATAAACCCAGAGTTTATAAACAAGGTACGACAATGCGATATATAGTGATGGCAGCGCTCATGGCTTTTGGGCCGCTCCCAAGTTTAGCTCAAGACGAAAAACAAGCAGACCAAACGCATGCTGGAACAGAATTGCCAGCGTTAGAAGAGCAAGTGATTGAAGAAAATGTCGCGTTAAAGTCGCTCGCAAAAATTCAGGGCTACATGGAAAATGTGAGGAGCCTTAAAGCAGACTTTTTGCAGCGTGCACCTAACGGCAATGTGGCAAAAGGCACGCTCTATATGGAGCGCCCCGGCAAAATTCGTTTTGATTATGCTGGTGATATTCCCTTCCTTGTGGTGGCAGACGGCAAAACACTTAATTTCATTGATTATGAAATTGGCCAAATCACCAAATGGCCGGTGAAGGACACGCCGCTTAGGGCCCTGCTTGGCAATTCAACTGATTTACTAAGCATCAATGCGCATATTGAAACGGAGCCTAGTGGTTTGAAAGGCTTAATCGCTTTGTCTGCGGCTGACCCAGACAAACCAGAACTTGGCCAAATCACTGCCTACTTTCAGGAAGCACCAGACCAAGCGGGTGGCCTGGTACTGCTCAGCTGGGTGGTGATTGACGCGCAAGGCGAAGCAACAACAGTGGAAGTATCAAATACAGTAACCAATACCAAATTGGATTCCAAACTGTGGGCTTTCAAAGACCCGCGCGCCATCGCTAACACACGCCGTACAAGGCGCTGATTGGCTCGCTGGTCAGTCAATGATTTAGAGACAAAAAAATGAAGCTGTTGTAGAACGGCAATGCAACAACAAGGTACTGAGTGTGGAAAACCAAGACAGCGATATTGATGAGCTTTTTGATGATTACCCGAGCTTAAAGTCTGTGTCCCCATTTGTGGGTGTGGCCAATAATGTGCGTTGGTTCCGTTCGCTTGGGGAACGGCCTAGTGAAGATGTGGTAGGGTTTGCACGGGATTACGCAGGCTTGCTTGGTTTCCCGGAAGCTGAACCTGTTTTTATCCCCGATTGGGAAGATGCGGCTTTTGCAGCTGAAAACCCAGAAGTAAACAGCGCGGCATGGGAAGCGGAAGAGCAGCTGCGGGCGGCGCTCACGAGCGATGTGCTGTCTGTGGTGGATGAAGAGACACTTGAGATGGTGATGGCCAGTGTAGCACAGTCTATCACACCGTCAATTGATGAAGCAGCAGGTGAAGCGCGCGAATATATGCGTATTAACGACGAAGCCTTTGTACAAGCCGCGGCTGGGGCGGCGGCGCAAGCCTGTTATCAGGCGGCTCTAGTGGGTATGGCGGGTGTTGAGGAAGACCACCCGTTTGTGCGGCGCTTCCAATTATTTGAGGCAGGCCATTGGCCCATCGCCATTTTAGGCAATAGTTTTTTAATTTTTTAAGGTCGGGGAGTGGCAGCAATGCGGATTATTACATGGAATATTAACAGTGTGCGTGCGCGGCTTGATATTGTTGCACAGCTGATTAAAGAATATGATCCCGATGTGCTGTGCCTGCAGGAAACCAAAGTGCAGGATCACATGTTTCCTGAAGGTTTTTTTGAAGAGCACGGCTTGCCGCATTTGGCTATTCACGGACAAAAAAGCCATCACGGTGTAGCAACAGCGTCAAAAATCCCCTTCTCGGGCAGCGCCAAAATCGATTGGTGCGAAAAAGGTGATGCACGCTATATCGCCATTACCCTGCCAACAGGTCAAACGGTGCATAATTTTTATGTGCCAGCAGGCGGTGATGAGCCAGACCCCATTAAAAACGAGAAATTTGCTCACAAAATGCAGTTCCTAGAGGAAATGACCACATGGTCGGCTGGTTTGGAAGGCGAGCATATAATGGTCGGTGACTTGAATATCGCACCGTACGAAGAAGATGTCTGGTCCCACAAAAAGCTGTTGAAAGTCGTATCTCACACGCCTGTGGAAGTGGATGCGATGATGAAGCTTAAGGACGCGCATGACTGGCAAGATATTATGCGCGATTTTGTGCCCATGGATGAGAAGCTATACAGCTGGTGGTCGTACCGCGCGAAAGACTGGGCTGCTGCTGACAAAGGCCGCCGACTTGACCATGTGTGGACAAGCCCAAGCCTAAAAGGCAAAGCCACCCGTATGGAAGTGCTGCGTGACGTGCGTGGTTGGACCAAGCCTTCT
>JAESTR010000128.1 GCA_016763495.1 Kordiimonadaceae bacterium | reverse complement strand
TATAGGACGCGGTGCAATGACTAGCAATAGTTGTTCGCCGCGTCTTTCCATTTCTGGCTTAAAATATCTGTTATCAAAGCTGTGGCCCTAAGGGTAAGGGCTCACAATGTGTGGCGATGTATTAAGCCAATGCGAATTACCGCACATATATTAACGGAAACTGATTTTCATAGTCGTTGTAGATGAAGTGGAAACTGTTTTAGCGGCAGGTTTCGGTTGACCGCTGATTTTCCTATATTGTTTCCATACAAGGCTAAGTCCTTCCTGCATTGCTGCAAGCCCGGCACTTCCCAAGCATATGAAAGCAATCAAAATAAAAATATGCGCTACAGTCATGGTAAAACTCCTTTGTTCACATTATGTTCTTATGAAAGTTTGCCCGCACAGTCAAGAACAAAATGAGAACAAATAACATTTTCCTATAAATTTAGACATTAGATTGCAAGCCGTAGCGAACAGATGGTATGGTTTGGGTAAGTGAGCAGCTAAGACTGCGATTATAAAAATAACGAGAAGTAAAATGTCGTTGGAAGTACCGCGGGATACACCGCAACCAGCGCGCCAAGAGAACCAGAGCGAGGACAAAAGTCCGTCGCCGGATGAAAAAGGCGCAGCCAAGCGTGAGACCGGAGGGCGAAACCGCCGCCGCCGCGTAAGGGCTAGTGATAAAAATAATCCTCAAGATGCAACGCGCGAGCGACAGATTGGCCGAGGGGCAGAGCAAAGCCGTTCTAACCATGATTCTGGGCGACGAAATAACAACATAGCAAAGGGTGTTTATTCCGCAATTGACCTAGGCACCAACAATTGTCGGTTGTTAGTTGCTAAACCAACAGGCAATGGTTTTAGAGTGATAGATGCCTTCTCTCGTATCGTTCGGCTTGGGGAAGGGGTTTCTCAAAGTGGAAATCTTTCTGAAGAAGCAATGGACCGCACTATCGAGGCCCTTAAAGTCTGCGCCGAGAAAATAAAACGCCGCAATGTAACTTGCATGCGCCATGTAGCCACAGAAGCATGCCGTGTTGCAGGCAATGCTGACGAATTCATTGAACGTGTACGCAAAGAAACAGGCATTAATCTCGATATTATCACAGCAGGAGAAGAAGCACGCCTAGCAGTTATGGGGTGCCAATCACTTATCGCACCTGGCAATAAAAACGCTTTGGTATTTGATATAGGTGGCGGCAGTACTGAGCTTATTTGGGTGCGCGTGCTGAAAGGCAAGCGCACTGAAATGCGGGGTTGGATGTCTATCCCGTGGGGGGTGGTGAACCTGTCTGAAGAATATGGCCAAACAGGCCAGCGTTTGCCTGATGCAGATTATGAGAAAATGGTCAATACAGTTAAAGAGCATCTGCATTCGTTTGAGGCTACTCGCAAAATATCTGAGGTCGTAAAACGTCGTAAAACACAGTTTTTGGGCACATCAGGTACTGTTACAACACTTGCCAGCTTACATTTGAAATTACCTCGCTATATCAGGGACCGCGTTGATGGGGCTTGGATGAAGACATCTGCTATCAAGCAGTTGTCGCGCGATGTTGCCCGTATGACGCATGCTGAGCGTGCGGCACAGCCGTGTATAGGCGAAGAGCGTGCCGATTTGGTGGTTGCGGGCTGTGCCATCCTCGAAGCGATCCTTGGCATGTGGCATGTGCCCAGTTTAAGGGTGGCTGATCGTGGTATCCGTGAAGGTATCTTGCGCGGGCTGATGCAAACTGAGCCGTCTCCCATACGTACAGATAAACCCATGGCGGAAGACCTTGACTGCGGTGAGATGACTGCAAAAGGTGCTGATGGCGAGGCCGTTAAAACTGACGATGTTCAGGCAGTGAAAAATAGGGGCTCGCGGAAACGAAGAAATAGGGGTAGAAGACGGCGCAACAGATCTGCTTCACAGCAGGCGCAGACTGAACTCGCACCAAAGGATACAGATAGCAATGGCTAGTGGTTGGAATAACGACTCTAATCCCCGTAGCCGGGCGAGAGGCGCAAAAATACGTGTTAAGTCTGCGCGCGGTAGAAAGTCATCATCAACACGGTGGCTGCAACGCCAGTTGAATGATCCGTACGTTGCGGAAGCTCAGCGCCTTGGCTATCGCTCCCGCGCTGCCTTTAAGCTGATTGAGCTTGATGATCGCTACAAAATACTTAAAGGAGCCCAGCGTGTTGTGGACCTTGGTTGCGCACCCGGCGGGTGGGCGCAGGTTATTATGGAACGCGTAAAAAGCGGCACGCAGGTTATTGGTATCGATTTGCAAGAAGTTGATCCAGTGCCCGGCGCAAAGCTTTGGGTCATGGATTTCCTGGAAGAAGGTGCAGAAGAGGCCTTGATGGCGGAGCTCGAGGGGCCCGCTAATGTTGTGGTGTCTGATTTGGCAAACTCAGCCACAGGGCACAAACAAACTGATCAAATCCGTACGATGATGCTCGCTGAAGCCGCGCTTGAGTTTGCAGTCAAAGTGCTAGCGAAAGACGGCGTGTTTGTAGCCAAAGTACTGGCAGGCGGCGCCGACGCTACCCTGATGAAAAGCATGCAATATCATTTTAAAACGGTAAAGCACGCTAAGCCACCAGCCAGCCGCTCTGGCTCAAAGGAGTGGTTTGTGGTGGCGCAAGGTTTCAAAGGTAGAAAGCGTGATGAAGCGCCTGGTAATGCAAGCGCTGAACCAGCTGCTGACGGCGAATAACGCTCAACTTCTTAAAATATTAGTCAAACCTGTAAGATTCAGATTGTCTTTCTGGCAGCTTCGGGGTATTGAACGGCGAACATCCAAAGCTGGACTTGGTCCTGCGGTATATATGTTCACCGTATGGCCGCCCAGTCGCGCCCTAACGATGAGCAGGAAATACTATGGATATTCGCCTCGGCCTTACTTTTGACGACGTTCTTCTCGTCCCCGCTGCAACAAACTTTATGCCGTCACAAGTTGATGTGCGTACACAAGTCACCAAAAGTATTTCCCTCAATATGCCACTGTTGTCTGCCGCGATGGATACAGTGACAGAAGCGCCAATGGCCATTGCAATGGCACAAATTGGCGGTATGGGCGTGTTGCACCGGAATATGACCAACGAAGAACAGGCCGAAATGGTGCGGCAAGTTAAAAAATATGAAAGTGGCATGGTGGTTAACCCTATCACAATGTTCCCTGATCAAACACTAGCGGCCGCGATGGAACTAATGTCGGCTCATAAAATCTCGGGCATTCCAATTGTAGAGCGCAGTGACGTTGCAGGCCCTAAAAAGCTTGTGGGTATTTTGACCAACCGTGATGTGCGTTTTGCTACAATACTTGATCAGCCTGTGTCTGAGCTGATGACCTGTGAGGTTGTGACAGTGCAAGAAGGCGTTTCAAGCGATGAAGCCAAACGCATGTTCCATAAGCACCGTATTGAAAAGCTGATCGTGGTTGATAGTGACCATCGCTGCGTGGGGCTGATTACTGTTAAAGACATGGACAAAGCTGTCGCGAACCCGAATGCCTGTAAAGACGCACAGGGCCGCTTGCGTGTTGCTGCGGCTACAACGGTTGGTGATAAAGGCTACGAACGCGCTGAGGCCCTTGTAGACGCTGAATGCGACTTGCTGGTGCTGGATACAGCGCACGGCCACAATAGCTCT
>JAESTR010000127.1 GCA_016763495.1 Kordiimonadaceae bacterium | reverse complement strand
TCTCCAAGGTCGAAGGCTCATCGACAATCCTCAATAAAAAAGCGAAGTAACGAGGCTTATAAATGAGAATGAGCCTCGCTGAAAGCAAGGATTTCATGATTCAACGGAAATAGAGCGATTAATTACGCTGTTCGGTCTCTAAGACGCGCCATCATGCAAAGTAACATACTTGACCTCAGCGAGTTTCAGCTCAGAAACAATCTCACCACGGGTTCCCAGTAAAGCAGCTTCACTTGCGCCGATTTGTAGCATCAAGCCACCAGCATTACTCGTAGAAAGCAAAAGTACGCCACCAGTTTGCGGACGGTAGGTTTGCCCTTCCCTGAGGATGCCAGACCATATTTCCGTGCCGCCACCATCTGCCAACCTAACCCAGCTATCTTCCACAGCCTCGAGCCTATAATCGCCTTCAACTCTCACTATATCATTTTCAGCTGCTTGCAGCGGTGCTGTAAAAAAGTCGACTGCTTTGCTTGCTGTTAGGCCAGTATCTACGGTGGTTTTCTGCGGCACAATCACTTGATCCGCAACCTCCACCATTTTCATGGACGCAGCAGCTACTACAGGCAAATCCGCAGTGTAGTTTCTTACAAAAATGGGGCTACTCAAGTTCGCCTGCACTGCCGCTAAGCGTGCTTCTTCAATCGCTATGCCTGTATCAGCTGTTATAACAGTGGCAGCAAAGCTACCACCCAACACTACCCATACTGCACTCGCACCAACCAACCCAAAAGCTGGCATCGCCCATGCAGGCAACACGCGGCGCGGTTTCGCGTTCATTGTCACTTTTTCGGCTGTTTTAGCTGATACCTCTGCCCTAGCGGCTGCAAGTTCAGCTACTTCCGGGCAATATTCGGCTTTAAATTTTATGGATATTTCGGCAGCATCCAAACCCAGCGCTGAGGCATAGGCTTTTACGAAACCAATGGCAAATGTCTGCCCGGGTAACACCTTAAAATCAGATTCTTCTATAGCAGTAAGAAAACTACTGCGCACACAAATGTCAGCCGCAATAGCCTTAATGTGAATTTTCTTATTTTCACGCGTCTCTTTCAAAAGGACGCCTACCGTCTTTTCTTCGATATTCATCTATAAACCCATCCCCTGACAGAATATCAATGTTCCCCAACATTTTTATTCGATCAGTAACCAATGCTCCAAGCACTCGACCAGAGGTTTTTCCCCTTTTTGGTCATCCCCTTCAGATGCTGCCCTTGATCCCAAATTAACCATAACGATTAGGGTGCTGTCTGAATAATAGGCCATAATGCTTACTCGAAAGCGTTATAACCTTCTAATAGTAAATTATTATTTACCATTTCGAGTCAATTAGAATCAATTTTGATTCCATGATTCTTTGTATATAGCACCAAAAAGCTGTTCATATGGGGTTAATCTGGCATATAGCGGCGTATCAAGGCCTGTTTAGAGCTTGATATTATGGTCCCGCGCAAAGTGATTCAGCGAGTCGCGGATCGAATGGTCTGGCGAACTGAGCTTTGAAAGAACAAATGCCTGCAGTTGCTCTATGTGGATTGACCGCACCATTCGCTTCACAGGACCCACCGATGTTGGGGATACAGAAAAACGCCTCAATCCCAAACCAATAAGCGCCATTGCCTCTATCGGGCGGCCGCCCATCTCTCCACAAAGTGTCACAGGCACATTTGCGGTATCACAAGCTTCTACGATTGTACGAAGGAAATTCAATACGGGCGGTGCCAATAAATCATACCTATCAGCCAGTCGCGGATTACTTCTGTCGCAAGCGAAGAAAAACTGCATCAAGTCATTTGTACCTATAGAAAGAAAATCAACTTCTTTCATCAAGGCATCTAACTGCCAACTAAGCGACGGCACTTCTAGCATGCAGCCAATTTTCACATCAGCGGGCGGCACTTTCTCAAAGGTCTCGAGCCGCTTAAGCTCTTTCCGCAATATCACTTTACAGCGCCGCAACTCGGCCACCTCGGCAATCATCGGGAACATCACATGCAATGTTTTACCGGACGCAGCATACATAAGCGCACGCAATTGAAAGCGCAGCAAAGCGGGACGGTCAAGCGCGATACGGATAGCACGCCACCCCATAGCCGGGTTTTCTTCTTCGTCGCGTGGCAGGAAAGGTACTTGTTTGTCACCGCCAATATCGAGCGTGCGAAACACCACAGGCCTGTCACCAGCAGCATCAAGAGCCGCTTTATAAATTTTGGTTTGCTCGTCAACTTTCGGCAAAGTTGGCGCGACCATAAACTGAAACTCGGTGCGAAATAAGCCGATGCCTTCTGCGCCGGTGGTATCTAGACTAGGCAAATCAACAAGTAGGCCAGCATTCATCAATAGATTAATAGCTTTGCCGTCTATTGTCTCCGCAGGCATGTCTCGCTCGGCGGCATATTCCGCCAGAAGTTTCTCATGCAGCTCTAATCTGTCACGGTAGCTATCAATAATATCTTCTGCGGGGCGCACATAAGCGTGCTCATTGTCGGTATCAACAATGATATATTCACCAGCTTCAACATGCTGCAATAAGCCAGCAACCCGACCAAGAACAGCAACTCCCATGGCGCGCGCAATAATAGTTACATGCGCTGTCGCCGAGCCTTCCTCCAGCACAATAGCTTTTAGATACGTCTGGTCATAATCCATCAACTCCGCCGGGCCGATATTACGAGCAACCAGTACAGTGTCTTCCGTCAGTTTACTGCGGTAGTCCTCTGTTTTCCCCTGAATGATACGGATAAGCCGTGTGGCCAAGTCTTCAAAGTCTGCAACCCGTTCCCTCAAATACGGGTCCCGGATTTTCATCATGCGGGCGCGATTTTCCTGCTGCACTCTGTCAACCGCAGCTTCTGCCGTTAGGCCTGAGCTAACAGCAGCCCGCATTTTGTCCTGCCAGCCTTGGTCATACGCAAACATGCGGTACGTTTCCAGCACTTCACGGTGCTCACCGCCGTGGGCAAGGTCAGGATGGTCAATTAACTGCTCAAGCTGCAAACGAAGTTCGGCAATGGCATCCTCAAGATGCAAGCGCTCTTGCTCCACATCTTCACCAACTGTCCGCGTGATATGCACTTGCGGCTGGTGAAACACAGCTGCGCCAGCCCCAACACCTGCGGCCATGGTTGTGCCGTCCAGCGTGATAGGCCGGCCGAGAGTGTTCGCATCTTCTGCCAATTCTTCTGGAGCGATGAGCGCACTAGAGCCAACCAGCTCGGCGATCACCATAGAGATTGTTTGAAGGGCTTCTACTTCTTCAGGCTTATAGCGCCGCGCCGCAACATTCTGCACCACCAATACACCAGCCACCCGGCCAGCCCGCAGAATGGGCACTCCCAAAAAGCTATGGTACATTTCTTCGCCTGTTTCCGGGCGAAACACAAAGCGTGGATGCTGAGGGGCCTCTGAAAGATTAAGCGGTAACCCACGTTCAGCCACTAAGCCAACAAGGCCTTCCCCAAACTGCAAACGCGTGTGGTGAACAGCTTCTTCTTTCAAACCTTCAGTAGCAAAAAGTTCGAGAATACCGCCAGCACGCGCCAAATACAGCGAGCACACTTCAGCAACCATATTCTGAGCGAGAACACGAACAACACGGTCTAATTTGGCCTGCGCATTGCCACCGCCTGCCATTACACTGTGCAAACGCCGTAACAATAATCTTGGCTGGCTGACTTGCACCGGCAAATTTGTCCCCTTGTTTAATCGCTACACGGATATAGGGGATAAGACAGAAATTTTCCAGTCCTATCGCTTTATAAACCGGAAACATCACCAGTTTGATCAGATAGATGTAGCGTTATTTCGGGCTTTAACAAGCATCGCAGACGTAAAAAATATTTATTTAAAAGAGCTGCGTGCCTGGGCGAGTAATTCATCGATAATATCTTGAACTGGCTCGATTTTTTTGACCATGCCAACACTTTGTCCTGCCATGACTGAGCCATTTTCAACGTCACCGTCAACGACGGCGCGGCGCAATGCACCACCCCAAAACTGCTCAATTTGCATTTGCCCGTCGGCCTGTGCCACATCACCGGCGTGAAACTGATCAACAATATCACGCTGTATTGTCATAAACTCATGAGTGCCTTGGTTCTTTAAGGCTCGAACTGGGATAATGGGGAAACGTTCGTCTATTTGCACACTGGCCACCGCGTCTCGTGCTTTAGCGCTGATAAAAGCTTTCTTAAATTTAGGGTGAGCAATACATTCTTCAGCCACCACAAAGCGTGTGCCTAACTGCACACCAGAAGCACCCATTTCTAAATAAGATGCTATCACTTCACCGCGTCCAATGCCACCAGCTACAAACACCGGGACTTGGTCAATCACTGGCAAGATTTCCTGTGCCAGCACACTGGTCGAGACTGGGCCGATATGGCCGCCCGCTTCTGCACCCTCAATGATGATCGCATCTACACCAGAGCGCACTAACTTTTTAGCAATTGTCACCGTTGGTGCAAAGCACATAAGCTTTGAGCCGAAACCTTTAATCCTTGCGATTGCGCTGCCGCTGGGCAAGCCACCGGCCAGCACAACATGGCTAACTTTCAGATCGCCAATCACACCTATGAGGTCTTCAATATCTGGGTGCAGTGTAATGAGGTTCACACCAAATGGCTTGTCAGTCATCGCCCGCGTTGCTGTAATTTCAGCCGCCAACTGTTCTGTGTTCATGCCGCCGCACGCAAGCACACCAAAGCCGCCAGCATTTGAAATAGCCGATGTCAGGTTGCGCTCTGACACCCACGTCATCGCGCCGCCTAAAATCGCATATTTGCTGCCTAGAAAGTCAGTGCCGCGTTTCCACGCTTCACTTAACTGCAGCTGGCCCTGCTCGCTCATTCACTGTTCCTCGAAACGATTTTGTTAAGAACAGAGTAATAGCCGGTTTTATTCAGCCGCGTCTAGGCCATATGCCGTATGCAAGGCGCGCACTGCCAATTCTGTATATTCTGCGTCAATTATGACACTGATTTTAATTTCAGACGTGGCAATCACCTGCACGTTGATACTTTTTTCAGCCAACGTATCAAACATCTTGCGGGCTACACCTACATGGCTACGCATGCCAACACCAATGACCGAAACTTTCACTACATCACCCGTGCTCAATAGCGTGCGATATTTCAGGGTGCCTTTTAAATCTTCCAAGATTTTCACTACGCGGCTTAAGTCATCCTCAGGCACAGTGAAGGTAACATCAGTAGAACGGCCGTCATCGGACGCGCTCTGCACAATCATATCAACATTAACCGCTTCATCAGCGAGCGGCGCAAAAAGGTTTGATACACGGCCCGGCGAATCCTCAAGGCCAACAACTGTTACTTTGGCTTCACCACGGGAATAGGCTATCCCTGTTACAACTTCTTTTTCCACAATTTCATCCTCACCGACGACAAGAGTTCCGGGCACATCTTTAAACGAAGACAGCACTTGGGT
>JAESTR010000126.1 GCA_016763495.1 Kordiimonadaceae bacterium | reverse complement strand
GCCCGATTGACCCGTGTGACCAAAACCAGATTGATGCCCTTATAGCCGCCGGTGATGCGCGTGCTTCTAACCGAGCGGCTAACTGCTTGGCTGACGGCTTGCCTGCTGGTTTCCAAGATCCGCTTTCAGCGCGCTTTGCGGGCGCTATCAGTGGTAACCCTGATTTGACCGAGGAAGAATCTGATAGCTACACACTCGGTATTGTGTTGCGTCCCCGGTTCATTGAGGGCCTTACGATCACCGTCGATTATTGGAATTTGGAAATCAATAACGCCATAGGCAACGTTAGTGCGCAGGATATTGTGGATAATTGCTATGACAATAGCGATTTCCCGAACAACCAGTTCTGTGACAGCTTCGAACGGAACAGCGATACTGGATCTGCTCAATTTGGTGGTTTCACATTCTTGCGTCAGCAGACTGTGAATTTTGCGAAACTTGAAGCCGCTGGGTATGACTTTGTTGCGACTTATACTTTCAATATTGAAGACCACGGCTTCACGCTAAATGTTTCAGGGACAAAATACGATAAAGTAGATCGTTTCTTTGATCCTGCGGATTTGTCGTTGGTTGACCCTGAACTTGGTGAAATTGCCCGCCCTGAGTGGTCTGGTAATGCATCAATTCAGTGGCGCTATGGTGCTTTTTCTCTAGGTTGGAGCACACTGTATCAAGGCGAACAGACCTTTAGCGGTGTTGAAATAGAAACGGCTACAGAGCTTTACGGCGAAGGTAACGCCATTGCCGATGAGTTCTTTTCTCACAATCTTAATTTCTCTTGGGATATGAGCGAAAACATCCGTTTATATGGCGGCATCAACAATGTGACGGATGAAAAGCCATTCTTCACAGAGAATGCTTACCCAATCAGTGGCCGAGGCCGTAGCTTCTTCCTTGGAATGAACTTTGAATTCTAAGACATAGAAAATGCCAAATACTGGCTAATGAAAAGGGGCTTTGCGGAGCCCCTTTTTTATTGTGCTAAATACTGCGGCAGCCACAGCGCCAATTCGGGCCATAGTAATAAAGTGACTAGGCACAACACCTGCAACAATACAAAAGGCACAATGCCTCGGTAAATATCAGCTATTTTAATGTCCTTTGGCGCGGCACCTTTCATGTAGAAAAGCGCAAAGCCAAAAGGCGGCGTTAAGAAGCTGGTTTGCAGGTTCACGGCCATAAGGATGGCGAACCACGATACTGTTAGGCTTGGGTCGGGCAGGTGGGTACCAAAATCAAGCGCTGCAATCACTGGCGCAAAGACTGGCAGGATAATTAAGGTTATCTCTATCCAGTCAAAGAAGAAACCCAGCAGGAAAACAACAACCATCAGCAGGGTCAATGTCGCCCACGGCCCCGTACCGGTGGCTTCCATTACATGAATAATAGCGTCGTGGCCACCGAGCAGTGCAAACACAAAGGAAAAAGCTGTTGCGCCGACAAAGAGGCCAAAGATCATCGTTGTTGTGAGCGCTGATTGCTCAAGCACATCCTGCATAACACGCAAGGAGACTTTTCGTTTTATGATGGCGAGTAGCAAGGCGCCAAAGGCACCAACACCGCTCGCTTCTGTTGGAGTGGCATACCCGCCAAAAATTGATCCTAACACACCGATAATCAATAAAACGGGCGGCAGAAAGCTCTTGATAATAGCCCAAGGGCTCATGACATCTTGCTGGTCTAAAGCACCTTCAATAGAAGTTTTTCTGGTGGGTGCTGGGGCCAGTGAAGGATTAAGCTTGGTGCGAATATAGATATAGAGCAGATAAAGCGTGGCTAGAAATAAGCTCGGACCAATAGCCGCCATAAAAAGCCCACCAGCCGATGTGGACAGCAAATCAGCCATCACCACAAGCATGATTGAAGGCGGGAGCAATATGCCAAGTGTGCCGGACGCAGCGATGGTGCCTGTGGCGAGTGATTTGTCGTAGCCACGCTCGAGCATCACCGGCAGGGCAAGCAATGTCATCATCACCACGCTGGCACCAATGATACCTGTTGTGGCAGCGAGTACTACACCAAGCAGTGTTACTGACAGTGCCAGTCCGCCAGATATGCGGCGTGTTAGATATTGCATGGCTTCCAGCATTTCGCGCGCTATACCACTGCGTTCAAGCATAGTGCCCATGAAAATGAACATGGGAATGGCCACCAGCACCAGTTTGCTAACCACACCGCCGTATATGCGGCTTACTACAAGGAAAAAGCTGTTAGGGCTTTCGATACCCAAGCCAACAGCCAGCAGCCAAAAGCCCAAGCCAACACCGCCTAGGATGAAGGCAACGGGAAACCCAGAAAACAGTAAGGGCACGAGCACGGCAAACATGAGGAACGGCAAGAACTCGATCAAAGTATCCATCATTTTCCCCCAGCCTCTGTGTCTGCCTCTGATTTTAGATAAGTTTCAGAGAAAAATGGTTGGGAGGCTAAGCGCGCTGGTCCGAATAGAAATATGATGCTTTCTAATAGGCGCGCGATCGCTGCAATACCCAGCAGGCCAAAACCACCTACAATGAGGGATTTTATGATCCAGCGCGCAGGTAGGCCTGTAGGGGATGCTGATGCTTCATTATACTCAATGCTGAAAGACATATAGTCATAGCCGAATAGCAATATGGCAGCGACATACGGCAATAAGAAAAATGTGCAGCCAACAAGCTCAATAGTCGCGGCGGTTTTTTTACTGAATTTTTCAGTGAGTAATTCGATACGGACATGGGCGTTTTTACTATAGGCCCAGCCAAGGCATAGCAAGAACAAGGCGCCGTGAAGATGCCATTCGAGCTCTTGCAATTTGGTTGAGCCAATCACAAACCAGCGCCGGAGCGTAACGTCTGATATAATGACGATCATGAGTATAAAAATCAGCCACACCGACGCGCGCGCAATTGCTGAACTGAAAGCTTCCAGCTTTCTGGATGTGTTGAATAGGAAATCCACCGTTTATTCCTTCAAATAGCCAATATCGCTCCATACTTTATATTTGGTGCGAAAGGCTTGAAGTGATTTCCAGGTACGGGCGAAATTCTCATCGTCTGCGGCAAGCTCACCGGCTACTTTTATCCATGCTGTCTTTAGTTCGGCCAGCACTTCAGGTGGCCAAATCTGAATTTTTACACCTTTGGCTTTCAGCTTAATAAGGGCGTCAGGCTGAAGGGCTTCGCCTTCCGAAATGTCGTGTTTCACATTGGCGGCGCAGGCTGTATTGATTTGGTGTTTTTGTGTGTCGTTCAAGCTGTTCCACGCATCTAAGTTAAACATCAACTCAAAAAAAGTGGATTGCTGGTGCCATCCCGGAAAATAATAATGTTTGGCAACTTCATAGAAGCCCATGCTGTAATCCACGACTGGCATGGCATACTCAGTGGCGTCAATAGTGCCTAATTCCAGCGCTTGGTATATCTCACCGCCAGCTATCAATTGTGGGGCTGCGCCAATTTCTTCCAGCACTTTTGCACCCAAGCCGAAGAAACGGATTTTCAAGCCCTTCAGGTCATCAATGCTTTTAATCTCTTTCTTAAACCAGCCTGCTGCTTCGGGGGGCGTCATGCCGCAAATGACGCTATGAATGCCGTGGCCGTGGTAAATCTCTTCGAACAGTTCTTTGCCACCGTGAAAGTCAAACCACGCCATATACTCTGGCGCGGATGGTCCAAACGGCACAGACGCAAAAAGCTGCAAGGCAGGTTCTTTGCCCGCCCAATAGCCGGGAGTGGACCAACCGGATTCAACAGCGCCATATTTTACCGCATCAAATGTTTCAAAAGGCGGGGCGAGCACACCAGGCTCATAAAGCTTAAGCGTTATGTTACCGCCAGACACTTTGCCTATTTCAACAGTGATGCGTTTGCCCATTGTGCCGATAAGCGGCAAGGTAGAAGGGTAGGTGCTAGTTGTGCGCCAATTTACAGACTCACCAAGTGTATTTTCAGCAGGTACTTTTTTGGGGGTACTTGCATCCCCGCATGCTACCAGCATCAAACTGGATACAGCCATAAAGCTACGTATTACTATGTTAAACATCATATTCCCCCACGCTCCCGATCGAGCACGCCCTGTAATATATGTGTACTACTGTTCTACGAACTAAATTTCTTTATAGATTGCCCCAGCAGCAGGTAAAGCTTGCCCATGTCAGATGAAACTAGCGTCACTGACATTGTATTGCCTTTGTCCCCGTGCATAGCGCGTTCCATCATGCCTTCAAAATCGCGGCAGTAGCGGACTACAACTTCCCTAAATTCACTATTAGATTGGAATTTTTCGCCAATGGTTTTGCGGGTTTTTCTGTTACCAATTTTTAACGTGCGCCGCATAAAGACGGACCTGTCACCAGCTTGGTAGGCATCCCAAATATCTTTGGGCACATCATCGGATAAGGCCTTATGCACATCAATAGATGCAGACTGCAGGCTTTCCATCAACAGCTGTGAAGTGCGAGCAAAGTCGTTTTTAGTGGCCGCAGCGATGCGTTTTTCAATGTCAGCGGTTTTTGTGATGAACTGCTCAGCCTGCTTCGCGATTTTATCACTTTCAGTACCAAGGCGCATGGCAAGAAGCGCGCTTTCCTTCTCTGCTTGGTTCGCAGTGTCTTGATAGTTAGACAATACCCGAGACAAAGTAGACTGCATTTCTTCCTGCATGTAACTGATACGTTCGTTGGCTTTATCGCCGATTGATTCAATATTTTCAGACAGCTCACTTTGCGCTTCTTCAACGGACTTTTTCAAGCCGAGGTTGGCACGCTCAGTTTGGTCCATCAACACTTGGCTTGCTTCTTCCATGCGGTTGGCGGCTTCCATAGACTGGTCTGTGAATTTGCCAATTTCCTTACCCATGGTGTCAGAGGCTTTGTTCAGCTCTCCAATGACAGTGCCTGTTTCTTCAATGATGATTTGGCGTTCACCGGCAAAAGCTTCTGCTGCGCCACCAAGCGCCGCTCCAGTTTCACTTAATTCTTCACGAAGCTCTTTTGACTTTTCAGTAAGGTTGGTTGTTGCATCACCTATTTGAGTTTTGGAGCTTTCGCCCGCGTCACCTATTTGGCTGATAAGCGAGACGAGCTCGCCGCTTTTGCTGCCTAAATTGTTTTGCACATCATCAGCAGCTTCCTGCATTGCCTGACTTTGTTTGGCGAAGCGGTCCGAGGCTTCTATAACTCTGTCGGCGGCTTCAGAAGACGCCGCATTCAATAGATTACGCTGGTTTGTTAAGTCATTTTCCAAATGAGCCAGCTTCATGCGTGTTTCATTTAATACTTCTGCGATGACATCGCTTTGAATTGTCATTTGAGCCCGTACAGCGGAAAGCTCAGTCGCCATATCGTCTGATGAACTTGCAAGTTCTGTTGATTTTTCAGTGATACTATCGGCAGACTGCGCTAGGCTTTCACTCGCCGAAGCGCCTGCTTTGGCGAGGTCTTCCATCTGCTCTTCAACACCCGCCCGTAGTTGCCTGATATGTTGGAGAGTACGCACTGCGGTGTTTTCAGCTTGCTCCACGGCGGTGTCGCTATGTTCGGCAATAGCAGCCATCGTGCTGTTTAACGCCTGTTTAGCGCGTTGAAGCCCGTCTTGAAGCATGCGGTCAGACTGTTCTATGTGGGCAGTGATAGCAGCGCCTGTTTCAGCTGTTGTCTCAAGTGTGCGTTTGTTTAATTGCTCACTTGTGTTTAGTGCCGCCTCACAGTGTTGCTCTAGTGTTTGCCCAGCATCATCCAATAGGTTTTTGGCTTTTTCAACAGTACCGTAAACAAGGTCTGTCATGCTTTTAGCTTGCTCAGCGACAGAGGAGCTAACGTCACTGGTATGCGCAAGCGCTTCGGTTGCTGCGGTATTCACTTCGCTTACGTGGCTTTTGAGCGTTTCGCTGATTTTGGCGGATTCTGTAGCCGCATGGTCAGCCATTTCTTGCAGCAAGTTTCCTTGAGTGACCATTTGCTCAGCAAGGATCGCAGATCGCCCTTCGAGCTTGGCAGCGTTTGAATGAAAACGTTCGATGCCCGCTTGGGTGTTTTCTGTTGATGAAGCAAGGCGTTCTTCGACCTCAACGGCGATTTTCTGTACAGTTTCTGCACGCGAGGAGACTTTTTCGCCAGCCACATCCAGCCGTGTTTCAAATTCTTCGGTAGCTTTGCTGAAGGCCTGTAAGCTCCCTTCAACACGCTCTTTAGCGTGGTCTGCTGTGTGTGAGGCTTTTTCGCCTGCGCCTTCTAGTTTTTCTGCAATGCGGCCAACCATGGCTTCCAAGGCGTTGAAGCGTTCTTCGACATCTGATGTCAGGCCGCCAATAGCGTCTCTTTCCCGCCCGAGTACATCGCAAATACTTGCTGTGCGGGCTTCTGTGTCGGCTGCTGCTGAAAACAAGCTGCTGATTTGCTCTTGGAATTTGTTTTCTAAGTTCCCTAGCCGGTCTGCAGCAAGGTCCGCTACGGCATCTACGCTTTCTAGTTCCTTGCGCAGTGTGCGGCTTAACGCAGCAAGCCGTTGCTCCGCCACTTCCACTGGTGAGATGGCCTTGTGCAAATTTTGTGACATTGCGAGCCTGCGCTCCAGCAATGGGTCGGTACGTTGGAAGGCAAGGGCCACAAGCCAGAATATGGCGATTGGCGTTGTATAACCGGCTATCAATGCCGCAATGTCAGTTAGGCTGGTAGTTACCGATATAGGCGTTCCAAGCGTAGCCAAAATATAGTAGCTAGCAACGGTCCACAGTAAAGTTAAGGCACCTGCGGTGATCACGGGAACAAAGCGCCTGATGTTTCTAGCCTGAGCGCGTTCGGCGGCCCCGGGCTTTACAGACATATCAGTGTCAGTCACCTGCTTTGGTGTTGGTGTCTCGACATTAGGGAAGTTTGTTTCTGCTTTTGACATGTCTGCCCCGGCTTACCCATAATTAGAATAATTGAATACAGTAACGGTACGATAGTTTCTTGCTTGAGCGCTAGCCCCAAGGGGGCTAACGTTAATTGCTCGTTAGGGAACATATGCCACTATTTGTTAACCGACCTATAATGCTGGTTGAAAACGGAGCCTAGAATGGCTGAATGCGTAGGGAAAACATTAGGCAGCAACAAGCTTAGAAACCTTAAACCCAGTGCTGCACAAATAAGATATTTAACTCGGGGCATTGCTGAACCCGGAGGTAAACTTCCTTTGTTTGATGATACGGGGCAACGAATCAAGGATCAAACGATTCGTGCCTGTATTACTAAGGGATGGTGCAAACCATGGTACAATAACCCGATTCAACCTAAATGGCTGGTATGTAAGTTAACTAAGCAAGGACGCGTGGCGGTGAAAAGGGCACCTTACGGATAAAGTAGAAAGTACAAGTAAGTATGGCGGGGAACGAAAGCGAGTGGGATGAAAGCCTAATATTAGATTCGGCTCATTTGGCGGAGTTTACAGCGGGTGATGAGCAGCTTGAGCAGCATGTGCTGGCGCTTTTTTCTGAGCATGCGCCGACGTATTTGAAGGATCTGAAAACGTCTAGCCCAAACGAATGGCGCACCGCTGCACATAAGTTAAAAGGGGCAGCGCGCAGTATTGGTGCATGGCGGCTGGCGCGTGAAGCGGAACGGGTTGAGCGTATAGGAAGTGGTGCGGCACGAGATGCAAAACGGAGTGAAACATTGGAAGAGCTTGGCTTTCGCCTAGATCAACTCATGACACTCATTTCAGAACGGCATGCTGTTTAGTCGGGATTTTGCACAGTGTTTGAGCTAATTGTGTGAATCTATTGGTGTTTTCAGTGCGAAGCAGCTAAAAATATGGGTATTAAACTGCAGTCAGGTTTTTATAGGCGGATATATGAGCAATTATGATTTCGACCGTGTGAATGTTCTCCTTGCGGAAGATAGTCAGTTCATCAGGTCTCTTCTCGTTAACTCGCTGAAGGTTCTTGGTGTTGGTAATGTATACCCGGTTGAGCATGGCGGTGACGCCATTACCTTCTTGCGGCGCGTGAAGAATGAGCCGATGAAAATTGGTGTTCAGAATATTGATATTGTTATTTCCAATTGGGATATGCATCCGATTGATGGCATGATGTTCCTGCGTTGGGTCCGGCGGCACAAGGATAGCCCTAACAGGTTTGTGCCGTTTATGATGATCACCAGCTATACAGAGCCAGAACGCATTGTGCAGGCTCGCGAGATGGGTGTTTCTGATATATTGGCGAAACCTTTCACCATTAATAATATTGGCGAGAAGCTGGTTTCTATTATTGAGCGCCCTCGGCAATTTGTGCATACAGCTGAGTTTTTTGGGCCAGACCGTCGGCGCCAGAAATTAGAGATACCGGGCGCTGAGCGTCGGCTTTTAAATGACAAAAGCGAAGGTGTGGAGATTATCCGTGGCTAGCAACAAACCTGTTATCGTACGCTTCTATCGTTTTCAGAATAAACTGAGGGAAAAAACCGCAGGGCTGGCTCCTGGCAATGCTTCTATCGATATAGAAGCGCTAGAATCGGCTGAAAAAGCGCTGCAAAAAATGTCAGAAGATTACCCTGATTGGGTGTCTTCAATTGTTGTGAAGCTGCAAGAGCAGCACGGGCGCTGTGTTGATACGCCCGAAATGCGCCGGGAGTGTTTTGAACAAATCAATCATATGGCACATGATATGAAAGGGCAGGGCGGTACTTTTGGTTATCCGCTAATTACATCCTTTGCTGATAGCTTGTATGGCTTCACTGTCGGCCCACCGACTACGATTGAAGATAACCAAGTTGAGCTGGTTAAAAGCCATCTGGATGCTATGCGTGCTGTTATTCGTGGCCGGGTCAGCGGTGACGGTGGAGACATTGGTTTGAAGCTGACTGAAAGCCTTGGCGCAGCAATTGAGAAATATGAAGCTGGCTAACGATTTCCAGTTACAGGCTCATGAAGGGCATTCGTAAAATCATTTATGGTGATTGACACGTTCCAGACGAATCCCCGCTTGGCACGATAAGTAATCCTTGGTTTAGCCATTTTGAAATGTGGTTTATCGTTTCATCTTGTGCCGTGAACACTTTATCGCAGGGCTAGTCGACTTATCGCAAAATACCGTCAGTTTATCGCAGCAAGCCTTTAAATGAGGCTGTTCCTTCTTATTCTTTAGTTATCAACGCCGCGACAGGCAAAACTAAAGCGAGGAATAATAAAAATGAACAACTCTCCGAAAACTTCCCCAATCCGCACAACCCTAGCTGCATTAGCTGTAGCTGCAATGGGTTTATCTTTTGGCACAGCTGTAAATGCTGGTGAAACAACTGATTTGAACAGCTGGTCGAAAAATGCTGGCCACAGTATTAGCAAAGCAATGTACTACCCTTACGCCGCATATCGTTTAGGCAGAGAAGGTGCCCCAACCTTTCATGTGACCGTTAACCGCGAAGGTGACATCACGAACTCTGAACTTACGGTCAAGAATGGTGGCCGGGTCATTGCAACGGCAGCAAAACGCGCGCTTAAAAAGGTTGATTTTCCAGATCTGCCATCTGGTTATGATGGTGAAGAGCTAACTTTTGCGCTTACGATGAATTACGCCATTGCATATAGCGAAACAGGCGCTAAGCGCCTAGAGAGCAGAGGCACAGTAACGAGTAAACAAGTCGCTCAAAATGGTTCAGCAACAGGTGTTGCGCTTAGAATCCTCGATCAAGCGGACTGATATATCCCCTGACCGTTTGATCCCGTCGTGGAAAGGGCTGCACAATTGTGCAGCCCTTTTTCCGTGTCTGATTGTTGCATGGGGTATTGGCAACGCTATTTGCGGGCCGCCCGTTTTCTAAGCTTGAGCGCGTGATCCATGATATGGAAAATTGTGTTTTGCTCAATTGTACCTCTCACAAGGTGCGACCATGGGCCAATAGCAAACAAAGCGACATCCTCACCCGCATGGGTTTCTGAGCGTGTTGGATAGGCTGCTTGCTGCAAAAAATTTGGTGAAAGAACTTCGGCCTGTGTCAGGGTTTTACGCTCCCCCTGAATAGCG
>JAESTR010000125.1 GCA_016763495.1 Kordiimonadaceae bacterium | reverse complement strand
TTAGTTTAGTATTTGCTTATCATGCGGACAATCAAGGGAAAATGCCGGAATAGCAACCTTTAAAAGCGCACCTGTTTCGCAAACGACATCAAACGAACCGCGCATCAGGCCAGACGGTGTGGAAAGCGGGCAGCCACTTGTATAGGTGAAAGAGCTGTCTGGCTGGATAGACGGTTGTTCGCCAACAACGCCTTTGCCAACTATTTCTTGGGTGTGGCCACGGTTATCTGTAATTTTCCAGTGGCGACTAACAAGTTGCACTGCTGTGTCACCGTCGTTTTCAATCAATACACGGTAAGCCCAAACATACTTGTGCGGGTCAGAATCTGCTTGTTCCCCAAGGAAATAGGCCTGAACAGATACCTTAATTTCATCAGTGATTTCACTGAAAATAGGCACGCCTTCAATCAGGCCATCTTCGTCTTGCTCAAGGAATTGCTCAGGGGCAACCATTTGTTTAGGCTTTCGCTTTGTCTAAGGCAGTGACTAGATCACCGATCAGGTCATTTACGTCTTCAAGTCCTGTTGAAAAGCGAATAAGCCAGGGTGTTATGCCCAGTTCCATTCGAGTTTCTTCAGTCAGCGCCTTATGCGTTGTGCTCCACGGGTGTGTGGCAATAGAGCGTGAGTCCCCTAGATTGTTAGAGATGTCGGCAATTTCAAGGGAATTTAAAAACTCAAAGGCTTGCTCACGGCCGCCAGGCAGTTCAAAAACTACAATGGTACCGCCACGATCCATCTGCGATAGCGCAAGATTTTGCTGCTTGAAACTATCAAGGCACGGGTGGCGCACATCATCCAGTTTGTCCGCAATTGCTACGGCTACCTTTTCTGCATTATCGCACATCGCGTGCACGCGTAAATGCAGTGTCTCCAAGCTTTTATGCATCATCCACGCATTGAAGGGGGACATGGCACAGCCAGTGTGACGGTAAAACGGGAACAAAACCTCTTCGTCCCATTCTTTGTCACACAGTATCATGCCGCCAAGACACCGGCCTTGGCCATCAATGTGCTTGGTGGTCGAATAACACACAATGTCAGCGCCAAGTTCCATGGGGCGCTGAAGCACAGGTGTCGCAAAAACATTATCAACCACAAGCTTGGCGCCACATTCATGGGCAATGTCAGCAACAGCTTTCAGGTCTATAATCTCAAGCGTGGGATTCGCGGGCGTTTCTAGGAAGAAGACTTTTGTGTTTGGCCGTACGGCATCTTTCCAGGCATTGAGGTCAGTGCCGTCAATCACGGTGGTTTCAATGCCGTAGCGCGGCAATAATTCATCCAGTAACCAGCGGCAGGAGCCAAACAGTGCCCGAGCGCCAAGTACATGGTCTCCAGCGCGCAACTGTGCCAGCAAAGACGCTGTCATGGCCGCCATGCCTGTGGCGGTGGCGCGGCCAACTTCAGCACCTTCCAGAAGTGCCATGCGGCTTTCCAGCATCGCTAAGTTTGGGTTTGATTGGCGGGAGTAGGTGAAACCTTCGGCTTTGCCGTCAAAGCGCGCTTCGGCTTCCTCCGCATTCTCGTAGGAAAAACCAGAGGTCAGATAAAGGGCTTCTGACATTTCACCAAGTTCAGACCGCATTGTGCCAGCACGCACCATCTGGGTTTGTTTGGCCCATTGTGAGGTGATTTTGCTGTCTGTGCCTGCGCGCCGTTTCATGGAATGTCTCCGACTGTCTTTGAAAAACTGCCGCCAAAATGGGGGTAGTGCCCCGCTACGTCAAGCGTTTGCTTGTGCTTTATACCTTTTGTTATAAAATGAGGGCTATCGCAGCTTGATTTTCCCAAGAAGCACCGATAGATATGGGGCTTCTTCAGGTAATTGGTTTGCGGGTGTAGCTCAGTGGTAGAGCACGAGCTTCCCAAGCTCGGTGTCGAGGGTCCGATTCCCTTCACCCGCTCCAATTTCTGCCGGTACCGTTGATTCTCTAGCATTATTGATAAAGGCGCACTTATGAGCTTGACCATTTGGCACAACCCAAGATGCAGTAAATCGCGGCAAACATTGGCCCTTTTGGAAGAAAAAGGCCTGACACCTAAAATTCGCACCTATTTGACAGATGCCCCAAGCGAAGATGAGATTAAAAACGCTTTGTCCCTACTTGGTAAAGCACCGCGTGAATTGCTGCGCACTGGCGAAGGTGAATATAAAGAGCAAGGCCTCGCGGATGCTGATGATGCAACGCTTGTTGCCGCCATGCATGCAACGCCAAAGCTTATTGAGCGTCCGATTGTGTTTAATGACGGCAAAGCAGCGATTGGTCGCCCGCCTGAAAGTGTGCTTGATATTCTATAAGTCGACTTGGTTAAGTTGTTTTTTTGAAACTGTTGAGCTATCCAGTTGCCGTTCCAGTCTCGGGTAATATAGCAGCTGTGCAAACCCGCGTATGAACATGAAAATGGTTAGGCATATCCAAAGCCCCCGCAGTTGGAATGCGTTGGTTAGAGGTTCTAAAAAAATCACAAGAACAACCAGAGCCGCAGCCATAGAAAGCATCATGCCTGCTCCTGCTGTTGCCCCGATGAAAATGCCGTCAAACTGATAACACCAAACAGAAAACAGAGGCAGCAACGCTAAAATGGTAATGGCTGTTTCAGCTTGAGCACGTACTTCAGGTATATCCGTTAACCCAGCGATGATTATATTGCCGAAGAAATAGAATACAGCTGAATATAATAGAGCAGTGGCGCCGGCCCAATACGTGGTTCGCAAGGCCCAAAAGCGGAACTCTTTTTTATCGCGCCTGCCGTATGCGGCCCCTGCCAGCGCTTCAGCGGCGTAAGCAAAACTATCAAGCCCCAAACTAATCAGCAGTAGGAATGTTGATAAGACTTGGCTGGCGGCAAGGGCGGCTTCCCCGAGCGTTGCGGCGTAACGGGTAACAAGGCTAAACGCCGTCATCATCAACAGTGTACGCGCGAAAATATA
Source organism: Kordiimonadaceae bacterium (assembly GCA_016763495.1). Next base: position 377 of record JAESTR010000125.1, on the reverse strand, counting down.
CCCGTTGGCAGACAATAGCTTTTTCATGCGGTTCAGTTGCCATGTAGCTTTTGTTGTGAAAACTTTTTTTAGCTCGGTATGGCCTAGGCCGCGTACCAGCATAAAGGCGCCTACTATAGCTGCCGTATATTCCGCCAGCACGGACCCAAGAGCGATACCCGCGACGCCCATGTCGTAGCCAAGGACAAAAACAAGGTTTAATACGCCGTTGCAAATGTTTAACACCAATTGCATGACCAGCGCTTGTTTGGCCTTTGCGGTCCCGATCAAATAGCCGGTTATGGCAAAAATAAACAACGATGCGGGTGCGGACCATATACGAATTGAATAATAGTCCCAGACAACTAATTTAGTTGTCTTTGGTGGCTGCAGTGCCG
>JAESTR010000124.1 GCA_016763495.1 Kordiimonadaceae bacterium | reverse complement strand
GGCACCGGAAGTGGCATCAATCGTTAAGAGCTCGAGTTTTTTAGCATACAGAGGGACGGGTACCACGTGAACCTTTTTCTGGTCATCGCTCCACCAAACGCGGCCAATCGCTATCGGCGACATATATGTTGTATCCAACGGGTCAATTGCGACAGTCACGCGTGAGCCGTCAGCGACATTGAAAATAGAAAGTTCTACTTTGGCGACATTTTCATCGCCGGCCATCGCATATTTGTATGTGTGCAATACAGGACGAGCACTGCCGGATTCAGGTGCATATTGCAGCAAATGAAGGTCTTCCACCTTCCGCTCGTCAAGCTTATGTATCACAAATGCGTGGGAATCTGGTGCCCATACTGCGACTGGCGGTAACGGAACCCCCATGCGGCTTAGTGAAACCGCCATTGTGCTGGTGCCTGAAATTTTTCCGTAACTATAATTTTCTTCACCGTCAGTTGTTAACTGCTTGACTGTGCCATCTGTCATAGAGCGCAGATACACGTTGTGATCTTTTGTGAAGATGGCCCACTTACCATCAGGAGAAGGAGAATCGCCGGGCTGGTAATGAGGTGCTTTTCCTTTGGCTACAGTTGAGGCATCAATACACGCATTCTTAGTTGGCACGCACATCCACGCCTTTTTAGGGCCCATTAACTGTACCACTGTGGCAATACCTAATGGTGTTGGTGCATCTGGCATATAGGCCTGCACATTCAGCTCATTAGGGTCAATTTCAGCATCCGCCGCTTTTGCCAGCAACCCCGCTACATGGGCATGATCAAACGCAGGGCCTTTTTTGCCGGTTGCTGCGTTAAAGATGACCGTTTGTTTGCCATTATCGGTATCACGAGTATACCAAAAAGTGTCAGTATCCCCTATCCAGTGGTGCTTCACTTCATCATTTTTGATAGACTTATCTTTAATCCAGCGTAAAAATTTCTCAGCCCGGGCATAATCCGATGCTGTTATCACTTGTAGGCTGCTTGTCTCTTTTTCAGCGTAAACAGGGTGCACCTGAGATAGACCAGCTGCCAGCACCGCTACCACAACTGGTAAGCGTAATAATGTACTCATATCCTCACTCCCTAAATGTCTGTCGTAATGGGTTCAAAACGCCCAATATTTTTTGTCTTCATTATTAAGACTAACGAGGGAGGATTTAGGTTACATTCTTCTGTAAGTTATTCTCACTTTTGGCCACTTTCCCACCGCCGCATGTCATAATTTACCGCCCGTGGCGCCATTATTGAAGGCAAAAACATGTAAACAGCCACATACAGTGATACTGTTATGGATATTGCTGAATGCCGAAATATCCTACTGAGAGAACATCAACTGGCGGCAGAATACACTACAGCCTTACGGTGCCTACATGGGAAATGTGTTTGGCGGGACGCCGCGAGCACCGACAAGCGGTCAGTGCTCGGCTTAATGTTACTTTTTGCTTTTTAGATACTCAGCCAATTGTGCGCGCGCGCTTTCAGAGCCGGGGTAATTAGCAACGTTCAATTCGAAAAAACCTAGTGCCAAGTGTGGCTTGTCTTCCGTAAACCATTCAGCAACATCAGCGACCAATTCTTCAGTAGGTAAAAACACAGCGTTACGAGACTTTGAAAAAGCAGCATAGTGCGCTGCAACAGCACCTGATCCTTTAGATAAAACATCTTCTTCAATTTTATAACCGTCGAATAAATTAAGCATACCATAATAGAAGGAAGGCAGTGGTACAGAGCCGTGGTCTTCATTTTTAAAAGACTGTAATTCTACATGCAAATTTGGGAGGCCGCTATCTCGTAGTGTCTCAAAAAACAGGCGATTAGGTACTGCCATGCCGTCACCATCTTCGCTACCACTCCAGTCAGCCGTACTCATGAATATACGGGCGTTGGCATCTTTGTGCTTTGCAACATACTCCGTTACCCGTTTAAGCATAACACGCCGATCCCACCACAGACTGGAATCAATCGCCAGATAGTTATTGAAGAGCCCTTCTTGACTGAGCAAGCTGTGCAAGACCGTCAAACCACCAAAGGAGTGACCCACAAATGTCTTATAATCTCTAGTGCGATAGTCTTTAGCTATCTGCGGGATCAATTCCTGCTCAATAAATTGCAGAAATTTGTCACCACCTCCACTGGTTTCATTATGCTCGCTTTTTTCCCCGTCATATCCATAAATTGACTTATTGGGTGTCAGATCACGCGTGCGGTCAGTCGTATTGGGGATAGCCACTACAATATGTTCAGGAATCTGAGCATTATCGGCCATGGCGCTGATAATGCTGCTGGCTATCGCAAAGCTTGAGCTGCCATCCAACACATAAAGCACAGGATATTTTTGAGCCTGTGACTTGTCGCTGTCATAACTTTCAGGCAGATGCACCAAATACGGCCGTTCTTCACCTAATATGGTGGACTGCATTGTAAATTTTTCACCGATGGTGATGGGCTCAGCTAACACACTTACGCCGGTAAAGAGCATTAAAAGGCTGCAAATCAGCATTAAATTTTTCATTGGTATTCCCCTAAAGGTCGCCAGTTTCGCGCCCTATTTCATCTGAACATCTCACTTGATCATAGGCGGTACGCTGCAAACTTAGGTTACAAAAATGTGACCCTAAACAGGTAAAAGCACCGCTAGAGTTAACCACGGCAAGAAATATTCAGCTATTCGCGGCCTCGCGTAACCTTACACAGCTTTCCTCAAGAGACACGCCTTGTTTGTGTAGGTTACCACCCATCAAATACATCACATCATCCCCATAAAAAGACCGCATCTCGGCTACATTATCAAAGGTCATACCGCCGCCGGGAGAAGGGAATATAGACTTATACTGGTTCATGGGATCAATACAGCCCTGCTGAATGGTACGGCACTCAGCTTGGGAGAAAGAAAAACGGCCGCCAAAGTTAGGGAAAATTGACGCATCCATACCAATCAAGCGCATCATTTGCCCAAATAACGCATAAAACGAAAAGCCCTGTGTGGGTGTAATCACATAACTACCAATAAGGGCGGGATGCCCGATGATAGGTAAGCCAATTTCCTCAGATTCAGCAATACGCCGCGCCACATCAAAACCAATAAGAGCCGGCGCAACTAATAACGCACCCGCGCCTTTTTCCTTGGCAAACAACGCATCTTCATAAATCTGCTCGCTAGGGGCGCTCAGCATAGGAGCATACAGGCAATGGCCGCCGGTTTTCACGTTGGCTTCGGCAACTGCGGCCGCACAACGCTCAACCCTATCCCGGAACGGCGCGAATGGTTGATTAGACAGCCCGTGATCATCTTTAACAATGTCCAAACCACCGCGTGCGAAAGCCTCAGCTTGTTTGGCGAGCTCTTCAACTGGCAACCCCTGCGGTTTGATAGCGGACATAAATGTGGGGCCACTTGATTGGCCGAATAGTTTCCGCAGGCCACTTTGGCCAAATCGAGGGCCTTTAAAAACCTCAACGAGCTCCTTCGGTAGACTGAAGGATTCAATACGGATGTTTGGCAGCAAACTAATG
>JAESTR010000123.1 GCA_016763495.1 Kordiimonadaceae bacterium | reverse complement strand
TTTCGCACTATGCGGGGAACTATTGCAGTTTAAAGGCCTTATGAAAAGCGGAACAAGGCTATAAGTGTCTTTAGCAAGTGTGATGCTGCTTGTGTCAGAGACTGTTCTGCGTTAACAGAGGCCAAACTTTTATCGAGATTTAAGGACGAATTCTTATGGCTGCTTATCAGTATGTCTATCAAATGCACAAGCTCACCAAAACTTTCCCGGGAGCTGCCAAGCCGATTCTTAAAGAGATCTCGCTTAACTTTATTCCAAATGCAAAAATTGCCATCATTGGTAAAAACGGTGCGGGCAAGTCTACATTGATGAAAATCATTGCTGGTATGGATACTGAATTCGGTGGTGAAGCGTACGCTGCGGAAGGTATTCGCGTTGGGTATTTGTCTCAGGAACCGGGCTTGGACGAAAGCAAAGATGTGCTTGGCAATGTCATGGAAGGCCTTGCTGCTACGCAAGCCATTGTTGACGAGTTTAATGAGGTTGCCATTGCTTACGGCGAAGACCCTGAAGACGAAAGTTTGCTTAATAAAATGGGTGAACTGCAAGAGCAGATTGATGCTGCGGATGCTTGGGACTTGCAGTCTCAGGCTGAAGTTGCGATGGATGCTCTTTGCTGTCCGCCAAATGATTGGTCAGTAGACAAACTTTCAGGTGGTGAGAAACGCCGTGTAGCTCTTTGTAAGCTACTTCTTGAAAAGCCTGAAATTCTGTTACTTGATGAGCCAACCAACCACCTTGATGCTGAAACTGTGGGATGGTTGGAAAAATACTTACAAGACTACACAGGCTGTGTGATCCTTGTGACCCACGATAGGTATTTCCTTGATAATGTTGTTGGTTGGGTACTTGAGCTTGACCGTGGCCGCGGCATTCCGTTTGAAGGTAATTATACTGCGTGGCTTGAAATGAAAACGAAGCGTCTAGGGCAAGAAGAACGCTCAGACAAAGCCCGGCAGAAAGCAATGGCATCTGAGCTTGAGTGGATTAGACAGAGCCCTAAAGCGCGTCAGGCTAAATCAAAAGCACGGATTAAATCCTACGACGAAATGCTGGAAACACAGCATGACCGTCTCGCTGGCCCGGCACAGATCAAAATCCAGCCTCCCGGGCGCTTGGGCGGCAAGGTGATTGAAGCTCAGGGCTTGACGAAAGCCTTTGGTGACAAGCTGTTGTTTGATAACTTGGAATTCAGCCTGCCGCCAGGTGGCATTGTGGGTATCATTGGTGCCAACGGCGCGGGTAAAACTACGCTGTTTAAAATGATCACGGGCGATGAAAAACCGGATGCGGGCACCATAGAAGTTGGTGAAACAGTGCAGCTTGGGTATGTGGACCAGTCTCGTGATAGTCTTGATGCTAATAAAAACGTTTGGGAAGAAATCTCTGGCGGTCATGACATGTTCTACTTGGGCAAGCATGAAGTTAGCACCCGTTCATACGTTGGCGCTTTCAACTTTAAAGGCGGAGACCAACAGAAAAAAGTTGGCCAGCTTTCTGGTGGTGAACGTAACCGCGTGCATCTAGCTAAGATGCTGAAAGAGGGCGGTAACGTGCTGCTGCTTGATGAGCCGACCAATGACTTGGATACTGAAACACTAGCTGCTCTTGAAGAAGCACTGGAAAATTTTGCGGGCTGTGCTGTTATCATCAGTCACGATCGCTTCTTCCTTGACCGCATTGCAACACATATTCTCGCGTTTGAGGGTGATAGCCATGTTGAATGGTTTGAAGGTAACTTCCAAGCGTATGAAGAAGATAAGAAACGCCGCTTGGGTGTTGATGCCACACAACCGCACCGCATTAAGCACCGCAAGTTTGCGCGATAAGGTCCAATTTTAGTATGATTTGAAAAAGGGCCTTGGCGGGCCCTTTTTTTGTTCATCGCGTGCTCATCACAAAAACCTTATTTTGCTGTAGAAGCTATTGTAGGTAATCTTTAGTTACAGATACGAAATAACATATTGGACACTGTTTTGGATGATGAGCCTACAGGTGGTATAGCAACGGACCTTTCGATTGATGTTGGTGGCAGTGCCATGGGGAATATCGAAGAAGAAGGGGACATAGATTATTATGCTGTAGAGCTTATTGCGGGTGTTACGTACCAGTTTGACCTTGAAGGTGGGCAAACTGGATCTGGTACATTGGACGATCCTTTTTTTGAGGGCTTGTTCGACGCCAGCAATAGTAGAGTATCTCCCGACAATGACGATGGTGGCCTGTCCACCAATAGTCGGATTATCTTCACGCCGACAACGAGTGGTAGGTATTTTATAGCCGCGTCATCGTTCGATAATACAGCAGCGATTTCCATTGAGCAGGAAGATATAGGAACCTACACGCTCATTGTTGAAGAACAGTCCAAAACAACGCGGCCAGACCCTATTGGCGTTGAAGTCGTAGCCCAAGCAGGAAACGACCTGATAGATTCTCTCGCTGCGGGCATCGTCTATTCGCCGGATAATGATGGTGTTACGCGACTGACATACAGCATCCCCGATGAAAACTCGGTGTTTCTGGTGGCTTTTGATGAAGAGGGCAGAGACCTAACTGATACATTTGTACCAATATCCGCAGAGGCTGAAGGTTTTTATGAAGGCACACTTGGCCAGATTGAGAAATTTGCAAACATAGAATTTAACCGGATTCCTGACGTTGGTACTGATGTGGGTATTCTTCGCTTGTCGGGTAACAGCGACTCTGTTGATAATGTATTGGGCATTGGTGCCTTCCCTGGTGAAAGCCTGACAGCCGGTGACATTTTCATTTTTGAAGACCGGATTGATAACCTCTCAAACTTGCAGTGGGTTACCATCCACGAAATTGGTCATACTTTAGGCCTAACTCATATCGGTGATGCCAACGCAGATGCGCCGGCCGGCTTAGTGGGCGTTGAGTTCACACAAATGGTGCCGAAATTCACATCAGTGTTTTTCCCGGATGCTGATGCTGTGAGCTTCTACCCTACCGGATTTGGGTATCTGGATATTCTTGCACTTAGACACCTGTATGGCGAAAATGATGACGAGATCATTGGCGATAACCTTTATCAATTTGACCTGTCTCAGGAATATTTTGAAACCATCTTCGACATTGGCGGTATTGATACCATAGAAATTATTGGTACAGGCAAAGCGGTAGAGATCGACTTGACCCCGGATTCTGATGCTCTTAATGGCGCTTTCATTAATGTTGGCACGACGATCACCTATTTCACTGGTAGTGGCTCTACGCTTGGGTCACGCGATAACACTGTATTTATCTCCCCTGAAACTGTGATCGAGAATATCATAACATCTGACGGTGACGATATTGTTGTAGGGAATAGTGCGGACAATCGCATAATTGGTAACGATGGTGCTGATAGCCTGAATGGTGCTGATGGAAATGACAGTCTAATTGGTGGCAGGGGGGACGACGTGCACTCAGGGGGGGTGGGCGACGATTTTATTTCAGGTGGAGCTGGTGATGACATCGCTGTTGGCGGCGCGGGTGATGATGCTATTTTTGGCGGTGCTGACGATACTGGTG
>JAESTR010000012.1 GCA_016763495.1 Kordiimonadaceae bacterium | reverse complement strand
GTCAGACATAAGCGTGCTGGCAACACCCACCGCACGAGATGCATCCAGCACATGGGTAATGGACCCGGAGTAATTAGGCGCTATTTTTACAGCCGTATGCACACGGCTTGTGGTCGCGCCGCCAATCAACAATGGCGTAACAAAACCTTGCCGTTCCATTTCTTCGGCGACCGTTACCATTTCATCCAGCGACGGCGTGATAAGGCCAGAAAGACCAATGATATCAGCGTTATGGTCGTTGGCAGCTTTCAAAATATCAGACCACGGCACCATTACGCCAAGGTCAATCACTTCATAATTATTACACTGAAGCACAACACCAACGATGTTTTTACCGATATCATGCACATCGCCTTTCACCGTCGCCATGACGATTTTGCCTTTGGCTCTGGAGCCTTCTTCTTTTTCGTCTTCGATAAACGGCTGTAGGTAATTCACGGCTTGTTTCATCACGCGCGCAGATTTCACCACTTGCGGCAAAAACATTTCGCCTGAACCAAACAAGTCGCCCACGACATTCATGCCGTCCATTAACGGTCCTTCGATCACTTGGATCGGGCGGTCAAGCTCTTGCCGGGCGGCTTCCGCATCTTCCACAATATACTCGGTGATGCCTTTAACCAGCGCATGCTCAATGCGCTTAGCAACAGGTTTCTCGCGCCACGTCAGGTCTTCCACCCGCGCTTTTGCACCCTGCCCGCGATAATCATCCGCGATCTCAAGCAAGCGGTCAGTCGCGTCAGAGCGGCGGTTAAGAATAACGTCTTCGACACGTTCTTTCAACTCGGGCGGAATATCAGAATACACCGTTAGCTGCCCCGCGTTCACAATGCCCATATCCATACCGGCGCGAATAGCGTGATACAGGAACACACTGTGCATGGCTTCGCGCACAGGGTTGTTACCGCGGAAGGAAAAGGACACATTGGACACGCCGCCAGAAACCTTGGCGTGCGGCAAGTGCGTTTTAATCAATCGCGTAGCTTCAATGAAGTCCACGCCGTAATTATCATGCTCTTCAATACCAGTCGCCACAGCAAAAATATTAGGGTCAAAGATGATATCTTCTGGCGGAAAACCAACTTCATTCACCAGTATGTCGTATGACTTTTTACAAATGTTAAACTTGCGGTCAATGCTATCAGCCTGCCCTTTTTCGTCAAACGCCATAACCACTGCCGCTGCGCCGTACCGCATAATGCGTTTTGCAGCTTCGACAAAAGGCTCTTTGCCTTCTTTCATACTGATAGAATTTACAACAGCTTTACCCTGCACACATTTCAGGCCAGCTTCAATAACGGACCATTTGGAGCTATCAATCATCACTGGTACACGAGAAATGTCTGGTTCAGCCGCGATCAAATTCAGGAATTTGGTCATGGCTTCTTCTGCATCAAGCATGGCGTCATCGAAATTTATATCAATGATCTGAGCGCCGCCCTCCACTTGGTGGCGAGCAACAGCAACAGCTTCGTCATATTTCTCTTCAAAGATCAGCTTTTTAAATTTGGCTGAGCCTGCAACATTGGTGCGTTCCCCAACATTCAGAAATTGTGCAATGGGTTTACTCATAATTATAACTCTGCTGGGGTAACAGTTGCGATTTGAACCGGATCAATACCTGAAAGGCGCATAATAGTTGGCACCTCAGGGATTTTGCGCGGCGGATGTTTTGCTACCGCATCAGCGATTGCCCGAATATGGTCTGGTGATGTGCCGCAGCAACCGCCAACGATATTCAGCAGGCCCTCTTCAGCCCAGTCGCCCAGCATGCCGCCAGTAACTTCTGGTGTTTCATCATACTCGCCCATCTCGTTGGGAAGCCCGGCATTTGGGTACACACACACTGGCACGTCTGCGATCGCCGCAATGGCAACAGCGTGCGGACGCAAATGCTCGGCCCCAAAGGCACAGTTCAGTCCTACCGAAAATGGCTTGGCGTGGCGTGTACTATACCAAAAGGCTTCTATGGATTGGCCTGAAAGGTTACGGCCAGACATATCAGTAACAGTGCAAGACAACATGATAGGCAAGTGGATACCGCGTTCTTCAAACACTTCCTGCGTAGCGAAAATCGCAGCTTTTGAATTTAGTGTGTCAAACACTGTTTCAATAAGGATGATATCCACACCCCCGTCAATCAAGCCTTCAACTTGCTCTTTATAGGCGCTTGCTACTTCATCAAATGTAACCGCCCGAAAACCGGGACTATCAACATCAGGGGACAAAGACAACGACCGGTTCATTGGCCCAATGGAGCCTGCAACAAAGCGCGGCTTATCAGGTGTTTTGGCTGTCCATTCGTCTGCTACTTTGCGGGCAAGTTTAGCGCCTTCAACATTAATTTCCCGCACGAGAAACTGCATATCGTAGTCAGCCATGGAAACGGATGTGGCGTTGAATGTATCTGTTTCAATAATATCAGCGCCAGCGGCAAAAAACTCACCGTGAATTTTTTCAATTATCTCAGGCTTGGTTAACACCAGCAGGTCATTGTTGCCCTTAAGGTCTGATGGATAATCTTTAAACCGCTCACCGCGGTAATCTGCTTCCACAAGGCCCTCAAGCTGGATCATTGTGCCCATGGCACCATCCATGATTAATATGCGCTCTTTGCAGAGCGCAGTCAGCTGTTCGGTAATTTTGTCTGTCATGATCGAGCCCTATTTGCCAGCTATTTAGTCGTGTTACCGCGGATACCAAGCATATGGCATATGGCATAGGTTAATTCCGCACGGTTAAGCGTGTAAAAGTGGAAGTCTCTTACGCCGCCAGCATACAAACGCCTACACATTTCTGACGCCACGGACGCGGCTACCGAATTACGCGTTTGTGGTCGGGCATCTAGCCCTTCAAACATTTCGCCAAGCCATGTCGGTAATGTTGCACCACAAGCCCCTGCAAATTTCTTAAGATTGGTATAATTTGTTACGGGTAAAATGCCGGGTACAATTGGCACATCAATACCGTAACTACTGCAATGGTCCAGAAATCGAAAATAGCTGTCTGCATCAAAGAAAAACTGAGTGATCGCCCGGTTTGCGCCTGCATCAATTTTACGTTTTAAATTATCCAAATCTGCGGCAAGGTTTTCACTGTCTGGATGAATTTCAGGGTATGCCCCTACCGAAATATCAAAATTACCAATTTTACGGATACCCGAGATCAAGTCTGCTGCGTCCTTATAGCCGTCAGGGTGCGTCTCGTAGCGATTAGCCCCCTCTGGCGCATCGCCGCGCAAGGCGACAATACTGGTTATACCCGCGGCTTTATATTCTTGGATAACTTCATTGATTTCGCCTTTGCTTGCACCAACACATGTTAAATGTGCCGCCGGCTTCAGGCTGGTTTCGTCAACAATACGCTTTACGGTATTGTGGGTGCGTTCCCGCGTGGAACCACCAGCACCATATGTAACCGACACAAAAGAAGGATTTAATTCTTCAAGTGTTTTAATTGAATTCCATAATGTTTCTTCCATCTTTGGTGTTTTCGGGGGAAAAAACTCAAAAGAAACATTCACGTCTTTAACAGGTTCAGCAAAAACTGAACTTGATCGACCCTGTGGGTCATTAAAGTGGGCCACAAGCCTACTCCCTAGCTATCGCTTTTAATAAATTTCCAGATGGTTACACGTAGTTTACCGCCATCAAGATGTTTAACTGTTGAACATTCAAGGCCCGCAAGCGTGCCCATGTTCGCCATTTCTTTTTCGCTAAAGCCAAGCCTTCTATGGGAATGTTCAGCACGCAAAAACTCTTCTTCGTGAGGCGCAAAATCTGCAACCAACAATTGCCCTTTATCTGCCAGCGCATTGGCTGCTTCTTCAAGCGCCAGGGCGGGATCGTCCGCGAAATGCAGTACCTGGTGGAAGACGATCAAGTCCTGACTGCCCTCATCAACACCAAGTTTATACATATCTCCCAACCGGACCTGGCAGTTTGACAATTCTTTTTGCACCAAATTAGCGCGTGCCACGGCAAGCATCTCCCGAGAGAGATCAAG
>JAESTR010000122.1 GCA_016763495.1 Kordiimonadaceae bacterium | reverse complement strand
TCATTGGCGATGCCGCCTGCCATTTTGGCCATCAAGTCAGCTGTTGCGGGCGCTATTACAATGAGGTCAGACGTGCGAGACAGCTGTATGTGGCCCATCTCTGCTTCGTCTTTCAGCGAGAATAAGTCTGTATAACATTCATTATTAGTTAGGCTAGCCACGCTCATGGGGGTGATGAATTGCTGGCCGCCGGGCGTGAGCACACCGCGCACGTCTGCGCCGCGTTCCATTAGTCGCCGCGCCAGTTCCAGCGCTTTGTAGGCTGCAACGCCGCCGCCGATGATGAGTAATATGCGTTTACCGTAAAGCATAACGTTAGGTCTCTCCTGCATGAAAGGCTTTGCCAAGCATGACACACATATAAGGGGCTTTGCCTGCCCCTGCAATCACGACCTTGTGTGAGAAAATATTCGTATGCCGCGAACCTTCTGTGCGACCCGTGCGTATTTAGGGTGGAACCACAATCACAAAACGAAGGGGATACAGATGTTTACCATGGAAACCGCCATATGTGTTGATGTGCCAATTGATGTGGCGTGGCGTGAAATGGCTCGTATAGATGATGTGGATTTATGGGTAGACCAAATAGCTACCACATACTGCAAAACAGTTGAGAATCCCGGGTTGGGCACAGAACGTGTGTGCGTGATGACGAACGGCATTGAGGTAACAGAAAAATTCATCCACTGGGAGGAAGGTAAGGCTTTTACCTACAAAGTGTTTGGCAATGGCTTTCCGGGCATGAAATCCGCTCAGAATGCATGGACTTTTGAAGACATGGGGGACAAAACAATGATCCGCTCAGTCGCGACAGTAGAGTTGAAATGGGGACTATTGGGCAAGTTGATGGAGCCCTTTATCCATATGATGTTTAAGCGCGATATGCCCCGTATCGCGGCATCCCTAAAATATTTTGTGGAAAATGGCGAGCCTTATGAAGGCGATACTGCTGACTTGCCCAAAGCAGCTAGTTTTTGCTGAGTAGGTAGAATTTATAGTTGGAAGGCCGAGAGTTACCCTTTGGCCTTCCAATATCTGTTGAAGGTGTTTGTGTATTATTTAGTCAGCGTTTTCTGGTGCGCGGTTATCAATACTAAATTCACCTGCGCCAAACCGCATGAGAATTAAGAAACCACCTGCCATAGAAATGTTTTTCATGAAAAGGTACATTTGTATCTGGTCAGCAAAATTACTGTGGAACAGGGCCGCCGCAATGATGCAGAAACCAGCCATCAAAAAAGCAACGATGCGGGTCCGGTAGCCGATAAGAATGGCAATGCCGCCTAATAGTTCAAACGGTGTCGATGGGTAAAATAAGAAGCCCGGCACACCGACTGATTCCATATAGCCAATGGTGGCTGCTGGGTCCCCAGCTAGTTTGCCAGCGCCAGTGGCGATAAAAATGAGTGAAAGTAGAATGCGTCCGATAAGCGTCGCATATGGGTCTAGCTTATTAAGTAGATTTTCCATGTTTTCTTCCCCTTAATGGAAAGAAGAGTGTAGGCGAACGCTCAATAAACGCAAGAGCACCTATATTTAGGTTATTATATCTATAAAGTTTAAGTGGGCGTTATGCGTGTTAAAGGACTAGTATCTTTAATATTGCTGCGCCTGCGATAAGGCCAAATGCGAAGGGCCAAATGCCTGCGCTTTGCTTGATGATGACAGGGGTGGGCGCTGATGCGGGCACGGGGTCATTCATCATTTTCTCTAGGAAGGCAGGCAGTCTTTCTACAAAACGCGGGATTTGGTTTATCAAGTCAGCCAGCCGCACTTCTGGTGACAGGTTCTCGCGCATCCATTCTTCAATCACTGGCTCGCTGATCTTCCACATGTTGGCTTGTGGGTTCAGGTGCAGTGCCATGCCTTCTGCCATCACCATCGTACGCTGCAGGAGCAGCAGCTGTGGCTGCGTTTGCATATTGAATTTATCCGTGGTGGCAAATAGCTGGGCTAGCAGTTTCCCTGCGGAAATCTCTTCAATCGGTAGATCAAGAATGGGGTCTGCAATGGCTTTGAGGGCCCGGGTGAAATCTTCCAGACTTTCAGTCATAGGCACAAAACCCGCATCAAAATGCAGTTCTGCAACACGCCTATAGTCTCGCTTTATAAAGCCGTAAAGTATTTCGGCGAGAAACCGGCGTTCAAGTTTGGTTAGCCGGCCCATGATGCCAAAATCAATAGCGACAATGCCGCCCGAGGGTTCCACCAGTAAGTTGCCTTGGTGCAAGTCGGCATGAAAATACCCGTCTCGCAACGCTTGGGTAAGAAATGTTTGCACGATGGTATCGCCAAGTGCGGGCAGGTCATGCCCTGCGGCCCTCAAAGCAGGTCTGTCGGACAAGCGGATACCGTCACACCATTCAAGCGTTAGCACGCGTTGGTCTGTGAGGTCCCAAACAATGGCGGGTATGCGGTAAATTTCTTCGCCGAGCATATTGCCGGAAAGTTCATTGGCTGCTGCGCCTTCAAGGCGTAAGTCCATTTCCTGCAACACCGTCTCTCGGATTTTTTCAACGATTTTACCCGGTTTAAGGCGCTTGGCTTTTGGGCTGTATTTTTCAGCGATGCCTGCGAGCCATTCAAAGAGGGCCAAATCCCGCGTGAAGCGCTTTTCAATATCAGGCCGCAGGACTTTCACTGCTGCTTCAGAGCCATCCTTGGTGGTGGCTTTATGCACTTGTGCGATGGATGCTGCGGCAACGGCTTTTTCATCGAAGCTAGTAAAATGATCTTCCAGCTTGCCGCCAAAGGCGTCTTCGATAGAAGCGCGTACATGGCTAAACGCAAAAGCAGGTAGCCTGTCTTGCAATGTGGCAAGGCCGTCAGCGATGGAAGCACCAACAAGGTCTGGACGGGTTGCTAGTGTTTGGCCAAGCTTGATATAGGCTGGGCCCATTGCTGCAAGCGCCAAAGCAAGCCGTTCGCCGTTGGCATCAGGCAGTTTTAATTTACGCGGAATATAAAAGGTGAAAAACCGCAGCAGTCGCGGCACCCATGCCGGGATCTCTTCAATAGTATCAAGAGCGCGCAAGGCACCAAAGCGCCGCAATCCGACGGCCATCATGAAAAGCTGTATTAAATATTTGGGAAAACGCACGCTACCAGCCCTTTATTATATGCGGGTACCGCTGTGAAGCGCCACACAACCAAGTGTCATGGTGCGATATTCAACACGGGAAAAGCCAGCTTTTTGTATCATGGATTTGAACGTATCAGGTGTTGGAAACCGGCGGATGCTTTCTGCTAGATACTGGTAACTGTCTCTGTCATCAGCAACAAGGTCGCCTAGCCACGGCATGACATTGAAACTGTAGGCGTCATACGCTTTTTGCAAGATAGGCACAATTTGTGGGCTGAATTCAAGGCACAGGAAAGACCCACCGGGTTTTAACACTCTGTAAGCTTCGTCGAGTGCTTCCTGAATACGCGTTACATTGCGTATACCAAAAGCGATAGTGTACGCGTGCAGCTCTTTGTTTTTAAAGGGTAACTTCATGGCGTCACCACAGATAAAATCTGAGCGGCTGTCATACCCGCCTTCAAGGGCGCGCTGCTGGCCTACGCGCAGCATCTCGGCGTTAATATCACACACTGCGACATGACCGCTTTTAGTAGCGTCCAGAAAACGGAAGGCGATATCACCTGTGCCGCCAGCAACATCCAGCAGTTTCATGCCGTCGCGAGGGTTCAGGCTTTCGATCATGGAGTTTTTCCAGATCCGGTGAATGCCAACTGTCATCACATCATTCATAAGGTCATATTGCTCAGCAACCTTGTTGAACACGCCTTTGGCCATGCCAGCTTTGTCAGCTTCATTCACCGTTTTAAAACCAAAGTGGGTGGTATTTTCCGCTTTCGGTGATGAAGGTGTGTCTGTTTGTTTGGCGCTTGACATAGGTGCCGTTAACCTTGTTTTTAGTGATAGGAACAAGTGCTGCTTAATCTCAGCTTAAAGGTGTTTCGCCCGCCGGATCATAACCGAGCCCGCGTCCGCGCACCAGCCTGTTTCATAACAGTATTTATAAACCCAAAGAGTGAAGCGCGACATTATGCCCGAACTGCCCGAAGTAGAAACCGTGAAGCGTGGCTTGCAGCCAGT
>JAESTR010000121.1 GCA_016763495.1 Kordiimonadaceae bacterium | reverse complement strand
TTTACTAAGCGGACTGCGGCATAAGCCGTCATAAATAATCCAGCCGCCAAAGATAAACCCAAGGCTAACTCCAATTGCCTGCCACTGGCTGAAAGCGATTTTGGCTTTGTCGATGAGAAACAGCTCAGCGCCGTAATAATACACCAGTGACAGCAGCGCAAAACCACTCATCCATGTGAAATAAGCTTCCCACTTGAACCAATGCAGGTTGTCCGGCATGCCCTCAGGGGCAACAGCATATTTTTGCTTATGGTAAAAACCACCGCCGTGCACAGCCCACAGCTCGCCCGACATGCCCTTTTTCTTAATCTTTGGCTCTTCCAGATTATTGTCCAACCACACAAAATAAAAGGAGGAACCAATCCAAGCAATACCAGTAATGAAATGTAACCAACGAAGGACCATATTAAGCCAAGGGACGATATCAAGTTCCATCAAACATATTCCATTTTTGCAGCACACAAGGCTGCGGCATTCTTTACAATGTATTTTCGGAAATGCATTCCAAGCAAACCACCGCCGAGAAAGTAACCACAAAGAAAGCGCGAGCCAAGCGCAACTCCCCAGAAGCACTTGGCCCATAGTTAGCGGCTAACATACCGCGCTCTAGGAGGTAGATTCTGATAATAGAGCATAGACGACTTATTGATATTATCGAATAATTTGTAGAATTTTCAAATATTTTTTGATAATAAGCTTTATGGACATATTTGACGACATGCGTGTTTTCAGCGCGGTGGTGGAAAAAGGCAGTTTCTCTGAGGCAGGTAGAACACTGCGCATGTCCCCTGCGCTTGTCAGTCACCGCATCGCCCGGCTTGAAGGCCATTTAGGTACGACCCTTTTCAACCGCACCACCCGCAAAGTTAGCATCACTGAGGCGGGCCTGCGCTATTATGATGACTGTCTTGATATACGCCGCAGGGTAGCTGAAGCCGAAAATCGCATCACGGAAGACGACGACGCGCCAAAAGGCATCCTCAAAGTAAGCAGCGGCGGTAGTTTTGGCGACACATTCCTAACCCAGTGCATTTCCGAGTTCGCAGTAGAATACCCCGACATTCACCTGCAATACCGCATGACAGATGCTCTGATCGATATGCTTTCTGAAAGTATGGATGTCTGTGTGCGCGTGGGCCCGCTGGTCGACAGCAGCCTAAAATCTCGCATTCTCGCATCCTGCCCGCGCTATATTTACGGCTCACCGGACTATCTGGAGAAACACGGCACCCCACAAAACCCGCACGAACTGGTGAATCATAACTGCCTGCTTTTGCGCTTTCCTGGTTCAACACAGTTTAAGTGGCGTTTTGTGGGGAAAAGTGGGGACTACGAATTGCCTGTTACCGGCACGCTAGACAGCAACAGCGGGCAAATATTAACCCAATGGGCACTGGATGGTGCAGGCCTTATTTTCAAAGCTCCTTGGGAGATTACGGACCATGTGACATCAGGCCAGCTTGTGCCGATACTGACAGGCCATATGCCCGACGATGCTTATGTTGCCGCCTTGTACCCTTACGACAGATATGTGCCGCCGCGCGTGCGCGTGTTCATCGACTTTCTCGCGGAAAAAATGAAAAAGGCGCCGGTGTTCCAGACGCCCTAGTTCATTTCAACCAGCCATAATCCTTAGCTGTAAGACGCCAGCGATGTGTAATGTTTCACGCCACCACTTTCATCCATGCCGCTCATATCCATCAATGAGAAGAACGCTGCGCATTCGGCAGACCCTTCGATCAAACCCAGCACAGCCTCTGCATCTTCTTTGCTTTCCCAGTGAATAATATCCATATAGTCATTGTCTTTTACGTGCACCATTTCGCGACGGATAAAACCCTTCAAGCCATTTACAAAGCCTTTTTGAAAAACATCAGAGGCTGCCATCAGGTCGACTTCAGTTTTACCGTCAAGCAAGGTAATAGGGGCCATTTCAATCACTATTTTCGTCATTCTCTAAACTCCATTTTGATCCAGAAGGCAGGCTATGGAAATATATGCCATTATGTGGCATATTAAATTATGACAAAGTCAAACACACAAGAGCATATGAGCCGGCTTGACCAGCTAAGCAGCATGTTAAAATCAGGTGATTACCTGACTGTGGGCGAACTAGCCGCTGACTTGGATGTTAGCAGGCGTACCCTGCACCGGGATATTAATATCCTACGAGATCGGGGCTTGCCAATTGATGCAGACAAAGGCCGCGGCGGCGGTATACGGCTACACCGAAACTGGGGCATCGGGCGACTATCCTTATCTGATCAAGAGGCGATTGATCTGCTCATGAGCCTCGCGATCGCATCCCAAATGCAATCCCCCCTATTTATGGCCAGCCTAAAAAGTGTCCGCCATAAATTGATGGCGTCCTTCTCTAGCCATCAGAAGTATGAAATTGATACCCTGAAAGAGCGCATCCGCATCGGCGGCTCAGCTTCTCCTTTCATGTTATCGTCTTATGAAACAGTGTTAGAAGGCAGCATCAAGCCGCTTAATCGCGCGTTCCTTTTCAAGCAACAGCTGGAAATCAAATATAGGCGCGCAGACAAACAGCTCACCACCCGTATCATTGAGCCGCACCATTTATATTTAAACTATCCTATGTGGTATATTTTGGCGTGGGACGAACTGCGGCAAGACTATCGCACATTCCGCTGTGACCGTATGGAGCAAGCCAGTGTCTGTGACACCAATTTCAAACTCAGGCCCTTTACCGAGTTTCAGCATATGGTGGATGGCGATATGCACGTAAACTTATAGCGGACAGTACCAGTAACCCAAAAATGCGTTACTTCCTGAGCCCCAACAGCTGTGCGGCCACTGAGGCAGCGATGATAGCAGGTTCATTACCTTCAATATCAGCAAGACCAATAGGGCACGTAAGCCCCAGTAAGTCAGCCTCTACGACTAAACCTTCCTGAACCAGGCGCTTTTCAAATCGAGCCCGTTTAGTTGCTGACCCTATCAAACCGCAAAAGGCCGCATCCCCACGCGCCAATATTTTGGCTATAACTTCATAGTCGCGCTGATGGCTGTGCGTAAAAACTAGAAAGCACGCGTCCGATGGCGCTGCGTCTACATAAGACGAATAGTCTTCTGTCACTTGAATGGAGCTATTGGCAGGCACATCAGAGGGAAATTCTGCCATGCGGCTATCTATCCAAACAATATCAAATGCTAGGGGAGCCAGCGCTCGCACTACTGCTCGGCCCACATGCCCCGCACCAAAGATATACAGCGGACGTTTTTCTCGCTCATGTTGCTCAATAATGACAACTAGGCACTTCACATCGTCGGTTAGCTGGTTTTCACTATCAAAAAAAGCAAAAGGGCTACAATCCACCCCGTCAGGGGCATTGTCCCCGAGCCATGACTTCACGAAGCCATCGTCGTGATAACTTGTTTCCAAATAGCCAGTTTCAGGCTGGCTTAAAAAGGCTGTGTTATTTTCGTCGAGACGTTCCAGCATCACATCAACCGTGCCGCCACAACATTGCTCAAGCAAAGGGCCAAGGGCGTAATGCTGCAATAGATAACCAGGGCCATCAGCTTCTAGCAGTTTTCGCGCCTGCGATGTCACTTGATACTCAAGGTTACCACCACCAATAGTACCAACAAACTGACTATCAGAAATTAGCATTTTAGTGCCAGCACGGCGCGGTGCAGAGCCCTTTGTCGCCACGACGGTGGCTAACACAAGCGCCCCATCACTACGCAAAATTTCCTGCGCCTTTTTAACCCAGTTACACATCTATCAGCTGGTTTTCTTTCTCATATTTGTCACGGCCATCAACACTTCTTCAGCTGTGGCGGGCGCGTCCATCACAACAGGCACTTTATAATCCCCAACACTGCTAACAGCATCAATCAACGCCATGAAAACTGAGTTAGCGAGCATGAAGGGTGGTTCACCCACAGCTTTTGACCGGTGAATGGTAGCCTCTGTGTTTCTGCCCTTGCGCCACAAGTCGATATTCATCACATCAGGCCGGTCTGACGTAGTGGGTATTTTGTATGTAGACGGCGCGTGTGTGCGCAACTTGCCACTATCATCGAACACCAATTCTTCTGTCGTAAGCCAGCCCATGCCCTGCACAAAAGCACCTTCAATTTGCCCCATATCTATCACCGGGTTAAGAGAGCGCCCAGCTTCGTGCAAAATATCCGTGCGCAGCACTCTATTCTCGCCAGTTAGCGTATCAATCACTACTTCTGAAACAGCTGCGCCGTAAGCAAAATACAGGAAGGGCCTGCCCTTATGAGTAGCACGGTCATAATGAATTTTTGGGGTTTTATAAAAGCCTGTAGACGACAGTGATACACGCCCCTAATACGCTTGCTGTACCAAGTCACTGAAACTTATTTTTTTATTCTCAATGAACACATCATTATTACGGAAACTAATACGGTCAGGCGGGCACTCATATTTTTCAGCCGCGAATTCTATCAGCCGCTTTTTAATAGTGCGCGCCGCATCGAGCGCCGCCATGCCGTTCAGGTCCGAGCCTGAAGACGCCGCAGTCGCGGATGTATTCGGTACTTTGGCAGTCGTTGTTGCCGTGATTTTGATACGGTCCACATCTATCTGAAACTCTTCAGCAACCACTTGGGCTACTTTAGTGAACAGCCCCTGTCCCATTTCAGTGCCGCCATGGTTTAGGTGCACACTGCCGTCAGCATATACATGCACCAGCGCGCCAGCTTGGTTTAGGTGCGTAGTCGTAAAGCTGATACCAAATTTCACAGGCGTAATTGAAATTCCTTTTTTCAGATATTGGCTGTGCGCGTTATAGGCGCGAATATCTGCCCGACGCGCTCGGTAGTCTGCGCTTTCAGCTAGGGTCTCGAGCAGCTCCTGCGCAACATTATCCTCAACCTTCATGCCAAAAGGCGTTATGTCTCGCCCTTCTTCGCCGTAAAGGTTCAGCATACGCACATCAAGCGGGTCTTTACCCAGTTGCTGAGCAATGTCTTCAATCACACGCTCGATGCCGATCATGCCCTGCGGGCCACCAAAACCACGGAATGCAGTATTGGACACTGTGTGGGTTTTATAGCGGTGCGATTTGATATCTACATCAGACAGAAAATAGCAGTTATCCGCATGGAACATAGCGCGGTCATTAATGGCAGGCGACAGGTCTGTCGAGCGGCCACAGCGTGACGCCATCTCAATTTCAATACCTTGTATCAAGCCTTCACTATCAAAGCCCACATGATAGTCGTATTTGAAATCATGGCGTTTACCTGTCATAACCATGTCATCATCACGGTCTAGCCGCAGTTTTACGGGCCTACCAGTTTTTACAGCCGCGAGCGCTGACATAGCCGCGAACATGGCTGGGTGCGTTTCTTTGCCACCAAAACCACCGCCCATACGGCGCACTTCAACCGTGACTGCATTCGAGGGCACGCCAAGCACATGGGAAACCAAATGCTGCACTTCGCTGGGGTGCTGAGTGGAC
>JAESTR010000120.1 GCA_016763495.1 Kordiimonadaceae bacterium | reverse complement strand
ATATTCTGCGTCAATTATGACACTGATTTTAATTTCAGACGTGGCAATCACCTGCACGTTGATACTTTTTTCAGCCAACGTATCAAACATCTTGCGGGCGACACCTACATGGCTACGCATGCCAACACCAATGACAGAAACTTTCACCACATCGCCCGTGCTCAAAAGCGTGCGATATTTCAGTGTGTCTTTTAAACCTTCCAAGATTTTCACGACGCGATTTAGGTCATCCTCAGGCACAGTGAAGGTAACATCGGTAGAGCGACCATCATCGGACGCGCTCTGCACAATCATATCAACATTGACCGCTTCATCTGCGAGCGGCGCAAAAAGGTTTGATACGCGGCCTGGCGAATCCTCAAGGCCAACAACTGTTACCTTGGCTTCACCACGGGAATAAGCGATCCCTGTTACAACTTCTTTTTCCACAATTTCATCCTCACCGACGACAAGAGTTCCGGGCACATCTTTAAACGAAGACAGCACTTGGGTACGCACACCGTAGACCATGGCCAGCGCGACAGAACGTGTTTGTAATACTTTCGCCCCTAAGGATGCCATCTCCAGCATTTCCTCGTGGGTAATTTTCTCTAATTTTCGGGCCTTAGGAACCATACGAGGGTCAGTCGTATAAACACCTTCCACATCCGTATAAATATCGCAGCGGTCAGCTTTCAGTGCAGCAGCAATTGCCACCGCTGACGTGTCACTACCGCCTCGACCAAGCGTTGTTATGCGATTATCGTCCGCTATCCCCTGAAAGCCAGCTACAACCGCTACACGGCCGCCTTTAAGGCATTCTTCCAGCTTTTCAGTTTCTATTTTTTCAATTCGGTCAGAGCCATGCACATTGGTCGTGCGAATAGGGACTTGCCACCCAAGAAAGGAACGGGCCGGCACACCTAATTCTTGCAGCGCGATGGAAAGCAGCCCGATGGTAATTTGCTCACCAGCGGAAACCACTGCATCATATTCGCGCGCATCATGCATGGGTGCTGCCTCACGGCAATAGCCAACAAGCCGGTTAGTCATGCCAGACATAGCTGACAAAACAACAACCACTTCGTCACCATTGTTAAATGCTTTAGCAACGGTTTTAGCCACGCTTTTAATGCGGTCTACATCGGCTACCGAAGTGCCGCCAAATTTTTTTACAATACGTGCCATTGTTACATCCGCGCTTGCTGTGTTTTGGGCTATACAAGATTGCCACACCCCCCTTGCCAAATGCGCCAGAGAGTGTCAATTGGATAATAGCGGGCTCTATGTATAGACTGATACCCTAGTAAGCAAGCGCAGAGTTTCATAAAATTACAAGAAACCCCAGTAAAAGAGCAATTAATGACAACAGCTGATATCAACACAGATAACCAAGATGCCGTAAAAGGCCTGACCGTTGACGAATCTGAAGTCGCTTTTTTTGCTAAAATCGCCGACAGCTGGTGGGACCCTCGCGGCCCTTTCAAACCATTGCACCAATTGAACCCTACACGACTTGGCTATATCCGCCAAAAAGTGTGCACGCATTTTGGCCTTGATAACACGCTCACACCCTTTAAAGGGCTACGGCTATTGGATATTGGGTGTGGCGGCGGATTAATCAGCGAGCCCATGTGTCGGCTTGGCGCTGATGTAGTAGCTGTGGATGCGTCCGAAAAAAACATCAAAACCGCCAGCGTGCATGCCGCTGAAGGTGGGCTTGAAATAGACTTTCGTAACAGCACAGCTGAAGCGCTGACAGAAGCTGGCGAAAAATTTGATGTCATCATCAATATGGAAGTAATTGAGCATGTTGCTGATGTGGATGCGTATCTTGCTGCCTGCTACAAACTCATGAAGCCAGGCGGCATTATGCTGCTGAGCACAATAAACCGCACAGCCAAGGCCTACTTATTCGCCATCATCGGCGCAGAGCATGTGCTCAGGTGGTTGCCTGTGGGTGCGCACGATTGGAAGAAATTCCTGAAACCAGAAGAACTAGCCAGTGCGGCAGCAAAAGTGGGCTTCACACCAGCTGCCCCAACAGGCTTCGTTATGGCGCCTTTAAGCCAACAATGGCGATTAGATGACAGTGACGTAGCTGTGAATTACGCCATGGCTGCTATAGCTTCACAGGCTCCTGAAGAGTAACTAAGGCCCGGCAGGGCGCTTTCTTCGATTCTTTTCAACAATATACTGCCGTTCCTGGATCGCAAGCAGGCATCAATATAGTGCCCCATACTCGGGTATTTTATCGTATAAGCCCTCGCAAATTAATGACGCAATAAACTATAAAGATGTGGGACTTGAAGGTAGTTTAATGCAGGCCTTAGAAGCCCCAGAAAAAATCAACCATATAAAAATAAAATGACAAAATGTAGCCTACAGGACTTGATACCTGAAGGAATGAGAGAAGATTAATACTTGAAATTGAAGGTCAGCTAGCTGTCTGTCTGACGGCTCATGGGAAGCGGCAGTACAGTAATGCCTTCCTCGAGCAGGTCTACGGTTTCTTGCTTGGTGCTTTCACCATAAATGCCGCGCTCTTCACTTTCACCATAGTGGATCTTACGCGCTTCCTCAGCGAAATTATCGCCTACATAATCGCAATTTTCCTGCACATGGTCCCGCACTTTGGCAAGCATCTTTTCAGTTTCCTGCACCAATTCCGCAAGTTTCCCATCAACTTGTTGACTGGCTACAGGGGCAGTGACAGCTGGTACAGCAGGAACAGGAGCGTCACCAGAGGGGCCTGTCGGTTCAGGTTTTTGATTGCTTTTGGTAGCTATATTCGGCGCCATTGGCGCCTTGCTGATTTCAAGAGAGTCACAATAGGGGCAACTTACAAGACCATTCATCAACTGATCTTCATAGGCAGACGAAGACTTGAACCAAGCTTCAAAACGGTGCGAATGCTCACATTTTAGGTCAAAAACAATCATATCAACTCTTACCTATACACGCGGCCTAAACTCCCGACCTAAATTTCAGCGCCACTCTGCCGGAGCCACCTTAGTCTAAAATGGTCCTCTAATTCAAATCCATAGATAGACGGACACGCCTACCATTAGCAAGGTCTATTTGGGCCTAAAGCGTAAAGAAACCGCGACATTCTCCGCAACTACCCACCCTTTAAACCGCATAAAACCCATCAGCCGAAAGCGGCAAACTTCTCACGCGTTTACCGGACGCGGCAAAAATAGCATTTGTAAGTGCAGGCGCCACCGCAGGCACACCGGGCTCGCCAAGACCCCCGGGCGCAATGTCATTTTCCATAAAAACTACGTGCTGCTCAGGCGCATTTGCCAGTCGCAGCATATCATAATCAGGGAAGTTCTTCTGCTGTACTTCGCCGCCTTCTAGCGTGATCTCGCCAAACAAAGCAGCTGTTAAAGCATAAATAACTGAGCCTTGAACTTGAGCTTCCGCACCATCTGGATTTATAACCCGACCACAATCCACAACTGAAATCACCTTATGCACACGCACACCGCCATCATCATCCACGCTGGTTTCGACAACTTGCCCAACAATGGTTTCAAAACTGGTTATAATTGCCACACCACGTGCACGGCCTTCAGCAGGCGCATCGGCCCACCCACTTTCCACTTTCAAGCGCTCAAGCACGGCACTGCGTCGCGGATCACTGGTGTGGGCGAGGCGAAAATCAAGCGGGTCTGCACCTGCTTTGTGTGCCAATTCATCAATGAAACTTTCAGAGAAAAATCCGAGCTGGGTAAAATCAACT